>CANNRA010000191.1 GCA_947507735.1 Actinomycetota bacterium | reverse complement strand
TGCACCGCGGCCGCCAGCTCGCCGACCTGCTGCTGGCGCTCGGGCCGCAGGCGGTCAACCATCGCGGGCTGCGGCTGCCGCTCGCAGGGTGGCTCGTGGCGCTCGCCGGCCTCGGTGTGCGGCACCGCAGCGGGCTGGCGGTCGCCGCGGTCGCAGCGATCGGCCTGGCGGACGACCTCTTCAGCGGGCCGGAGCGGGGCCTCCGCGCTCACCTGCGAGCCGGAGACACCACGGGAGTGCTCAAGGCGGTCGGCATCCCGGCCATCGGTGTGCTCGCCACAGGATCGCTCTCAGGCGGTGCCGTGGTCGGGCTCTCGGCCAACGCGCTCAACCTCCTGGACACCAAGCCGGGTCGCGCCTTGAAGGCGTTCCTGCTCGCCTGGGTGCTTCTGCGCGGCAGCCGGCAGGCAGGTCGCTCCTGGCCCTACGCGCTGCTCGCCGTCTTCCTCGCCCCCTACGATCTCCGCGAGATGAGCATGCTCGGCGACACCGGATCGAACGCCCTCGGGACAGTGCTAGGGTTGGAAGCCGTGGCTCGCTTGAACGGACGCTCTCGCCTGATCGCTCTCGTAGCGCTCGGTGGAGTCACCGCAGTCGGCGAGCTGACCTCCCTCGGCAAGGCGATCGAGCGCACCCCGGTGCTGCGCGACCTCGACCGGATCGGCAGACAGTCCCTGTGAGTCCTCGCTCAACCAAGTTTGTCTTCGTCACGGGCGGCGTTGTCTCGTCGCTCGGCAAGGGCATCACCGCCGCCTCGCTCGGCCGCCTGCTCAAGGCCCGTGGCCTCAAGGTGCAGGTGCAGAAGCTCGACCCGTATCTCAACATCGATCCGGGCACGATGAGCCCCTTCCAGCACGGCGAGGTCTTCGTCACCGAGGACGGCGCCGAGACCGATCTCGACATCGGCCACTACGAGCGCTTCGTCGACGAGAACCTGTCGCGCAATGCGAGCCACACGGCCGGCGCCGTCTGGGATCGCGTGCTGCGCAAGGAGCGCAAGGGCGAGTACCTCGGCTCGACTGTCCAGGTCATCCCGCACATCACGAACGAGATCAAGGAGCGCATTCGCCGCATGGCGGATGCGACCGACTGCGACGTCGTCATCACCGAGATCGGCGGCACCGTCGGCGACATCGAGTCGCTGCCGTTCCTCGAGGCGATCCGTCAGTTCCGGCGCGAGGTTGGCCCCGAGAACGTGCTCTACCTGCACGTCACGCTCGTGCCGTACATCGAGGCTGCCGGCGAGCTGAAGACGAAGCCGACCCAGCACTCGGTCAACGAGCTCCGCCGCATCGGCATCCACCCGGACATCGTGGTCTGCCGTACGCGCGACCCGCTCTCGCTCGACATCCGCGACAAGATCGCGCTGTTCGCCGATATCGACCCGGGCGCCGTCATCTCCAACTGCGACGTGCCCGACGTCTACACGGTGCCGCTCGCGCTGCAGGAGGAGGGGCTTGACCGCCTCGTCTGCGAGAAGCTGAACCTGAAGACCGGCCCCGTCGAGCTGGGGGAGTGGCTCGAGCTCTGCAAGCGCGTCGACGAGCGCGACGGCGAGATCGAGATCGCCCTCGTCGGCAAGTACATCAAGCTGCAGGACGCCTACCTCTCGGTGCATGAGGCGCTCAAGCACGCTGGCATCCATCACGGCGTCCACGTCAAGATCCGCTCCTTCGACGCCGAGGGCATGTCGGTCGAGCAGGCCGCTGCCGAGCTCGCAGAGGTGCACGGCGTGCTCGTGCCCGGCGGCTTCGGATCGCGCGGCTGGGAGGGCAAGATTCTCGCCTGCCAGGTCGCCCGCGAGAAGGGCATCCCGTACCTCGGCATCTGCCTCGGCATGCACGTCGCCGTCAGCGAGTTCGCGCGCAACGTCTGCGGCATGGACGGCGCCAACTCCACCGAGATGGATCCCGAGACCCCGTTCCCGGTGATCGATCTCCTGCCCGAGCAGAAGGAGGTCGAGGATCTCGGCGGCACGATGCGCCTCGGCGCCCAGGCCATCGACCTCGCCGACGGCTCCCACGCGCGCGCCGCCTACGGCGAGCCCGTGGTGCACGAGCGCCACCGGCACCGCTACGAGGTCAACAACCACTTCCGCCCGCGCCTCGTCGAGAACGGGCTGATCATCTCCGGCACCTTCCAGGAAGGACGCCTCGTCGAGATCGTCGAGCTCCCGGATCATCCGTGGTTCGTGGCAAGCCAGTTCCACCCGGAGTTCAAGTCCCGGCCGACGCGCCCGGCGCCGCTCTTCCGCGACTTCGTCGGCGCCGCGCTCGTGCGGGCCCGCGGCATCGCCGCGGCGGCGACGGCGACGGCCTAGCGCCCCATGGCTCGGCCCGAGCACGCCCCGGCGCGACTCGTCCCGAACGAGCTGGGCGGCCTCGCCCCGGCGGGGCCGGGCCACGAGGACTGCCTCGTGCTCACGGGCGCCCGCAGCCCGTGCTACGAGATTTCCCCGCGGCGCCACCTGCTCGACGGGAGCGCGCGCTGAGCGAGGTCGTCGACCTCTTCCTCGAGCTCGCCGCGATCCCCAGCCCGAGCGGGCGCGAGCGCGCCGTCGCCGACCGCGTCAGCCGCTTCCTCGCCGACCTTCGCGTGGCCGTACATGAGGACGATGCCGGCCCGCGCATCGGCTCCGACTGCGGCAACCTGATCGCGACCATCCCGGCGACGCAGGTGGACGGCCGGGGCACTCCGATCTTCCTCTGCGCGCACCTCGACACGGTGCCGCCCGCCCCCGGCTGCGAGCTGCTGCCCGTGGTCGAGAACGGCAGCATCCGCAACGCCGGCGGCACGATCCTCGGCGCCGACAACAAGGCGTCGGTCGCGGTGATGCTCGAAGCGGTGCGCCGCATCGTCGTCGAGAACCGCCCGCACGCAGGCATCGAGCTGCTGCTGACCTTGCAGGAGGAGACGACGCTCGCCGGCGCCCGCGTGATCGACCTCGACCGCGTGACCGCCCAGGTCGGGTTCGTCTACGACCAGGCCGGGCCGATCGGCGAGATCATCGTCGGCGCGCCGCACCAGACCGGTGTCGACCTCGTCTTCCACGGCCGGGCCGCCCATGCGGGAATGTTCCCGGAGGACGGGCGCTCGGCGATCATGGCCGCCGCCCGGGCGATCGCCGCCCTCCCGCATGGTCGTATCGACCCGGAGACCACCGCGAACGTCGGCGTCATCCAGGGCGGCAGCGCGTTGAACGTCGTTGCCGACCGCTGCGCGGTGCGCATCGACCTGCGCTCGCATGACGACAGCCGGCTCGCAGCGCTCATCCGCGAGGTGCTGGACACGGCGGCGTGGTGCGCCAACGAGGCGGGCTGCACGCTGGAGAGCACGGTCTACGAGACCTGCCCTGGCTACCGCATGCCGCCTGCTACCGACGTGGTGCGGATCGCCCAGCAGGGCCTCGCCGCCGCCGGCTTCGAGCCGCGCCTCGCTGTCACCGGCGGCGGCGCCGACACGAACGAGCTGACCCGGCGCGGCCGGCGCTGCATCACCCTCTCGAACGGCATGGCCGAGATCCACACGGCCGACGAGCACATCGCTGTCGCCGACCTCGAGGCGATGGTCGAGGTGACGCTCGCCCTCGTCGAGTGCGCCCGCGCAGGCGGCTTCTGAGATGCCCGCAACGCTCCGCCGCGGCACCATCACCGCCATCCACGAGCGGCACCCCGGCCTCGTGCGGCTGGCTGTTGACGGTGGCACCGCGGTTGCCTACCCCTCCCTCACCGGCCCGCTCGCCGTCGGCGACGAGGTGCTCGTCAACAGCCAGGCGCGCGAGCTCGGTCTCGGCTCGGGCGGCTTCGACATCGTGGCCGTGAACCTCACACGCGGTCTCGGTCTCGCTGCCGACCCGACCGCCCACGTGATGTCCCACCCGTACGCGCCCCTGCAGTTCGCTGTGCGCCACCTCGAGGAGGATGGGCCGCTCGCCGAGAGCCTTGCCGGCCTGCCCGTGGTGTGTTGCTCGGTGCACGCGCAGCTCGCGCCGGTGTGCGCGGCGCTGGGGGAGGGCCTCGGCACGGTGTACGTCCAGCTCGGCGGCGGCGCGCTGCCCGTCGCGCTCTCCGACACGGTGCGGGCGCTCAAGGCACGCGGCCTGCTGGCCGCGGCTGTCGCCGTTGCGCCGTGCTTCGCCGGCGAT
>CANNRA010000190.1 GCA_947507735.1 Actinomycetota bacterium | reverse complement strand
CGTCTCGGCCGCCACCGTTCAGCGCCCCGGCGGGCGGCGCCTCGAGCACCAGGTCGCCCAGCCGCAGCAGCGCCAGCGCCTTCAGGGCGCGGTCGGCGCCGACGAAGCGGGCGACGAAGTCGTCGGCCGGGCGCGCGAGCAGCTCCGCCGGCGAGGCGACCTGCACGAGCTTCCCCTCGCGCAGCACGGCGATACGCGTGCCCATGCGGATCGCCTCGTCGATGTCGTGGGTCACGAAGAGGACGGTCTTCGGCAGCTCGCGATGGAGGCGCAGGAAGTCGTCCTGCAGCCGCTCCCGCACGATCGGATCGACCGCCGAGAAGGGCTCGTCCATCAGCATCAGCCGCGGGTCGGCGGCGAGGGCGCGCGCCAGGCCGACGCGCTGCTGCTGGCCACCGGAGAGCTGCGCCGGGTAGCGGCCGCCGAACTGCGCCGGGTCGAGCCCGACCAACGAGAGCAGCTCGCGGGCCCGGGCGCGGGCGTCCGCTTTCTCCCTGCCGGCGAGGCGCGGCGTCAGGGCCGCGTTCTCCTCCACCGTCATGTGCGGCATCAGCCCGACGCTCTGGATGACGTAGCCGATGCGCCTGCGCAGCTCGGGCTTCGCCACGTCGCGCACGCTCTCGCCATCGAGCAGCACGTCGCCCGACGACGGCTCGACCAGCCGGTTGACGAGCTTCAGCGCGGTCGTCTTTCCGCAGCCCGATTCGCCCACGAGCACGCAGATCTCGCCCGCGGGAATCTCCAGCGTCAGGCCGTCGAGCGCGGGAGCCGGCGCCCCCGGGTAGGTCTTCGTCGCGGCGACGAAGTCCACCCGGGCAGCGCCGACACCGTGCTGCAACAGGCCTTGCTCAGGCGAGGCCGTGCCCCTTGAGGAACGCCAGCGCGACATCGGCCGGGTCGCCCTTGTCGATGTCGACCTGCTTGTTGAGGTCAGTCATCACCGCGTCGGTGAGCAGCGCGTTGACGGCGGCAATGGTCGTGGCGACCTTCGGATCCTGCGTTGCGATCCAGCCCTTGCGCACGACCGGCGTCGCATGGTCGAACGGCCAGATCGCCTTGTTGTCCTGGAGGACGACGAGCTTCTGGGCGGCGATCTGCGGGTCGGTGCCGAACGCGTAGACGCAGTCGCCGGCGCCGTCCTTGAGCGCCTTGTAGCGCAGGCCGACGTCGTACGTCTTCGTGTCGCCAAACGCGATGCCGTAGTGCTTCTTCAGCCACGGCACGCCGTTCGGTGCGGTCAGCTGCTCGGCGATCGTCGCGTAGCGCGTCTGCTTGGCAACCTTCGCCAGGTCGGAGAGGGTCTTCAGCTTGTTCTTGGCGGCGAAGGCGGCGTTGCACGCGATCGCGTTGCCGTCGTTGAACTTCGCCGACGGCAGCAGATCGAGGCCGCGCTTCTGATAGCACGCCTTATCGGCCGCGAACTCCTTCGCGAACGAGATGCCGGTGGTGTACGGCAGCTTGCAGACGTAGAGGAACATCGTGCCCGTGTACTCCGGGTAGATGTCGATGTCGCCCTTGCGCACCGCGGCATCGGTGATCGTGGTCGAGCCGAGGTTGAGCTTCTTCTTGACCGTGAAGCCGGCGTGCTGGAGCGCCTGGGCGTACAGCTCGCCCATGATGAACTGCTCGGTGAAGTCCTTCGAGCCGATCGTGATCGTGCCGCCGGCTGCGGGCGCGGCGGACGCCGTCGAGGCGAGCGGGACGAGCACGGCGCTCGTTGCGACGAGCGCGACGAGCAGGGCGCGGAGCTTGCTGGTGCGGCAGAGCGTGTGGTGCATGTGTCCCCCTGGGTGGGTCGGTGAGTGCATTCGATCAGACGAAGCGCAGGCCGCGCGGAGTCGCGATGCGGGCGGCAATGCGAAAGAGGCCCTCGACGAGCAGGGCGAGCGCGGCGATCGGCAGCACGCCGGCCAGGATGATCTCGTTGCGGATCGTGGCGATGCCGTTGAAGACGATCTCGCCGAGGCCGCCGCCGCCGATCAGCGCGGCGAGCGTGGCGGTCGAGACGATCTGCACCGCAGCGGTGCTCACGCCCGCGACAACGAGCGGCAGCGCGAGCGGTAGCTGCACCCGCAGCAGCACCTGCAGCGCAGTCATGCCCATCCCCCGCGCCGCCTCGAGCGCGGCCGGATCGACGGCGCGCACCCCCGCGTAGGTGTTGACGAGGATCGGCGGGACACCCACCAGCACGAGTGCTATCACCGACGGCGTGAAGCCCACGCCCACGAGCGGTAGCGCCAGCGCGAGGATCGCCAGGCTCGGCACGATGCGCCCCAGGTTCGCGATCTGCACCACGACGAAGCCGAGCAGCGCGCCCACCCGCGCCGCGACGAGCCCGAGCAGCAGCCCGATGCCGAGCGCGATGCCGAGGCTCACCGCGGTCAGCGCGACGTGCGTCTCGAGAGCGCTCGTCATGCGGCCGCCGTTGTCGATCCACCAGTGCCAGGTGTTGGCGAGCGTGTGCACGAGGCGGCTCATGCCCTCCCCGCGCGCAGCCACGGCTGCGTCGCCCTCTCGACACCCAGGATCAGCAGGTCGAGGCCGACGGCGAGCAGCGTCGTGCACACCGCCCCGACCACGATCAGCGTCGGGAAGTCGCGGCGCACGCCGTCGACGATGATCTGCCCCAGTCCGCCGCCGCCGACGAGGCCGCCCACCGTGGCGATGCCCACCGCCGTCACCGTCGTCACGCGCAGGCCGGCCACGATCGCCGGGATCGCGAGCGGCAGCTCGACGCGGAAGAGCAGCTGGCGCGGCGTCAGGCCCATGCCCTCGGCGGCCTCGCGCACCGGGGCCGGGGTCGCCTCGAGCCCCACCAGCGTGTTGCGCAGCAAGGTCAGCTGGGCGTACAGCACCAGGCCGATGATCACGGGCCAGCTACCGAGCCCGATCAGTGGCACGAGCAGGCCGAAGAGGGCGATCGACGGGATCGTGTAGAGCAGGCTCGCCAGCGAGACGACGAAGCCCGCCAGCACGCGGCGGCGGCGCACCGCGAGCGCGAGCGGCAGCGCCAGCGCGACGGCGATCGCCAGCGAGATCGCCGTCAGCTTGAGGTGCTCGAGCGTCGCGCTCTCGATGTCTGCGCGATGCCGTTCGATCCAGTCCCAGCGAATCTCCACCGCGGAAGCCTAGAGGTGAGCCTGCAGGCTGCGGGTGAACGTTCGGGAAACGCTACGACGCGGTGGCGCTGCGGTACGCGTCGAGGATCTCGCCGCCGGTCGCAGCCCAGCAGGAGCTGCGACCGCTGATCTCGGCGATCGCCCGCCGGAAGTGCCGGATGCGGTGCGGCTGGCCCATCAGCCACGGGTGCACCTGCAGGCAGAGCATGCGGCCCTGGCCGTGGCGCGCCGCGTCCTTCTCCAGCACGTCGTAGGCCGCGATCACCTGGTCGGCCCACGAGGGCGCGGTCTGGTGCAGCGAGAGCATCACGTGGACGTCGCTCAGATCGTTCGTCACCGGCAGCGACCAGATCGGCCCGCCGGCCGTCGTGAACGGCACCGGCACGTCGTCGTTCGGCCAGTCGCAGAGGTACTCCACCCCGCGCTCGGCCAGGATCTCCGGCGTCAGCCGCGACTCGCTCTGACCCGGCGAGAGCCAGCCGCGCACCGGCGCACCGTTCGCCTCGCCGACCACCGTCAGCGCCTCGGCGATGACCGAGCGCTCGGTGTCCTCGGGCATGTCCACGTGGTGCACCACCGACGACGAGGTGCCGTGCGCGATCAGCTCCCAGCCGCGGCGCTTCGCCTCGTCCACGGCCGAGCGGCGGTTGCGGACGAGGTCGCTGCTGACCGCCGCGGTGGCGCGCACCCCGTGCTGCTCGAGCACGTCGGCGACGCGGTAGATGCCGATGCGGTTGCCGTAGTCGCGCCACGTCCAGTCGCGGAAGTCCGGGTACTCCTTGGTGGGCGAGCCGGCGACGCGGAACGGCTTGCCGTCGGCGTCGAAGCGGAACCACTCGAGCTCGACGAGCACCATCAGCGCGACGCCCTTGCCGCCCGGCCACAGCACCTTCGGCCGGGCCGTGATCGTCGACCACTCGTAGAGGTCGTGATCCATCCCGTAGGAGCGCTGCGGGTAGGTCAGGTAGTCGCGGCCGAGACCGGCCTCAGGTGCGCCGTCGGAGCTCATGCCCCCGCCTTCCCTGCGGCGCCGAGCGAGGCCTGCACCGTGTCGAAGTGGCGCTCGTAGT
>CANNRA010000189.1 GCA_947507735.1 Actinomycetota bacterium | reverse complement strand
TGCCCCTTGACGCCACGGACGCACGCGACGGCATCGGGCACCGGCGCCATCGACGCGCAGCCGGCCAGCGCGCGGTACGGGTCGTCGTTCCACACCAGCATCGCGCCGGTCACGCAGCCGGAGCGCTGCAGGCCGGCGAGGCCGGCGCAGAGCACGCCGGGCAGGTCGCGCGCCTGATCGGGGATGCGGCTCGGTGGGTGCTCGAGCAGCGCGCGATACCAGCAGCCGCGCACCGCCCACTGCGGCTGCGCCGCGCACAGCAGCCGCGGCGAGCTGACGGGCTTGCCGGGGTAGCTGGCGTGGTCGGCACCCTGGAGCGCCAGCCAGTAGTCGTGGAACGCCCCTGCCGCGCAGTCGGCGGCGTTGGCCGGGCCGAGCGCCTTGCAGGCCGCCAGCGACGGCGGCAGGTCCTCGTAGGTGGCGCGCATGTACGCATGCCCGAGCCCATGGATGCAGGAGTAGCGCCGGTAGCGGGTCTGCCCGGACGCGCAGGCTGCCAGCGCGCTCGTCGGGCCCTGAGCGAGCAGGTTCTTGCCGAGCGAGCTGATCAGGCCGTGCGCGAAGCCGGCCGAGCAGCCGGGGTCATTCGTGCGCGGCAGCAGCTCCTGGAGCGTCGAGAACGTGACCCGTTCGTCCACCCCGTACTGCCTGCCCACGACGTGCATCAGGATGTGGCACTCGCTGTCGAGAATGCCGCCGGCCGCGTGGGCGTACGCATCGATCTGCGGCATCCCGGTTGCCGGGTCGCGCGTCGACTCGAGCAGGGCAAGGATCTTGCGCTGGTAGCAGACGCGCAGCGCCTGCCCGCCGCCCGCCTCCTCACAGCGAGCGAGGCCCGAGGTATCGAGCGGCTGCGGCGCTGCGCGTGAACCTGCAACGGCGGGCGCGACGGCGACGGCCAGCGCCGCCGTGACCGCAGCGACGAGTGGCACCAGACGTCCCCGCATGCGGCCTCCGAGAGTGAAGAGTGCGACCGCACATCCCCGCGGCCGTGTCAGGGATCGTACCCCGGCAGGCCCCGGTCACCTAGCCCGCCCTGCCCCGGGCGTCGGCTCCCGCTGTGTACTCGAGTTCGACAGGTCTAGGATGGGCAGGCGATGCCGCAGCCGGACCTCGGAACCAAGCTCCGCGCGCTGCGCAGCGACCGCGGCAACTCGATCGCCGAGGTGTCCGACGCGACCGGCATCTCGGCCTCGTTCCTCTCGCTGGTCGAGAACGGGCGCTCCGACATCGCGATCGGCCGCCTGATGCGCCTGATCGACTTCTACGGTGTCGGGCTTGCCACGCTCTTCCCGGAGTCGGGCCAGGCCGACGTGGACGTGATCCGCCGCGACGACCACCTGCACCTCGCTTCCGGCGCAGAGGGCCTCGACCTCGTGGTGCTGACCCGCGGCGGCCAGCGTGGCATGACCCCGTTCCTCGCGACCTACGAGGTGGGCGGTGGCATGTCCGAGCCGACCCCCTACGAGGGCGAGGCGTTCATCTACGTGCTCGAGGGCCGGATCGGTGTCGAGCTCGAGGACGGCGAGGCGATCGACCTGGCGCAGGGCGACTCGGCGACGATCCGCAGCACCGGCCGCCGCACCTACCGCAACACCGGTGACGTGACGGCGCGCATCCTCGGCGTGATCGCCCGGCCCGACGGCGCGTAGAGCGCTGCGTCGAGCCGGGCGAGCCGCCTGCGACCTCTCCCCTACGCCTTCTGCGCGACGGTGAGCGCGAGCTTCATGCCGCCACCGTTCTTCGCACCGTTCGAGAGCTGGCGCAGCGCCGGCACGTAAGCGGTGCGCACCTTGTCGCGCTCGAACCCGACGGCGACCGAGAGCGCCTCGAGGTCGGTGTCATGCATCGCGCCCCAGAAGGGCTCGTTGTTGTTGTACGTGTCCCAGTCGAGCATGAACTGGGTGAACGCATCCAGGCCCTCGTACTGCGGGAACTCGGCGTGGATCATCAGGCCGCCGGGGGCGAGCAGACGGCAGCTCTCGGCGAAGATGTTCTTCAACGCCGTGCGGGCCGTCTCGTGCATCAGGATCGTCGAGAAGACGACGTCGAAGTGGCCGTCAGGGAACGAGGTGCCCTCACCGTTCATCTGATGGAAGTGCGCGACACGACCGAGCCCCTTCATGCGGGCGTGCCCGTAGCGCAGCACCGGTGCGCCGACGTCGATGCCGTGCACCTCGGCCTCCGGATAGGCGTCGATGAAGGCGAGCATCGAGCCGCCCGCGGTGCAGCCGACGTCGAGGATGCGCCGCGGCCGGAAGTCGGGATACTCGACCTTGAGGAAGTTGTCGACGATCGTGTTGCCGTAGCCGTCGTTGAGCTTCCCGAGCTGCCCCTGCGCGTAGACGTAGACGCCGCGGTCGAACATCGCGCCGGAGGCGACGTCGTCGGGGCGCGTGTCGGCCCAGTAGCCGGTCGGCATCAGATGGACGTCCACGGCCGAGATGTAGCGCGGCACCTCCACCGAGGGGTCGAGCGTCAGCGTGCCGCCGCCCTCCATCCCCTTCGCCCGCTCGGCCAGCTCATCGGCCTGGCGCTCGACGTTCTCGGCAACCGTGTCCCACAGCAACTCCTGGCTGACCCGGCGCAGCGAGCACCACATCTTCACGTACGGGTCCTTCATCATCACCTTGCGCACCTCGTGGCGATCGGCCGGGCCACGCCCCTCGGCGGCCTCGAACTCCGGCCCGACACGGTGCTCCCAGACGTCACGGACGCCCGGGGTCAGGTGGTTGAAGATGACCTTCTTGAACGAGCGCGCAAAGTTCTCGCGGGCGAGCTCGTCGTGGGTCTGCTCGGGGAGCATGGCATGGCGGGTCTGCTCGTCGATCACAGGTGCGTCCTTTCGCGGTGGCGGGACGGAATCAGGAGACTTCGCGAACGATGGCGGCGTACTCGGAGGTGCCGCCGTGGGCAGCCTTCGCCTCGGCGTCGGCGACCAGAATCTTTGGCTCCTCGACCATGATGCGGAGGATGCGCTCGATCGACTTCTGGCGCATCGTCTCGCGCTCGGCGTCGGACGCCTCGTCCGGCAGGTAGCCGTCGATGTCGGCGCGCGAGATGGTGCCCTTCGCGTCCAGCAGGCGCTCGATCGCGTCGAGACGCTCGCGCGTCACGACGACCTCCTCGGCCACCGACAGGACGATGGTCATCAGCCGGTCGATGTCGGGATTATCGAAGTAGTACGGGCGGGCGCCCCGGGCACGCTTCAGCATCGGCTGCAGCTCCTCGCTTCATCGGTCGGAGAGTCGAATCGCACAAGCATAGACCTGCCTGCAGAATTTAGGAAAGCGCAGTCGGCGGCACGGGGAGCGCCGCCCAGGCGCGCGGGCAGTGCCCCGGAACGATTCGTGCCCCGGCGTCGGCCGCCCGCTGGACGAGCGTGTCCTGCGAGGCCCGCGCGACCGCCGGCTCGAGCGTGACGATCGACGTCACCACGTCCCGCTCGAGGTTCTCGGTGAGCGGCAGCGCGTCGTACGCGAACAGGTAGCGGTCGCCGCTCGCCAGCGTCAGCAGGAACGACTGGTGGCCCGGCGTGTGCCCCGGGCTGGGGATCGCCAGGATGCCGGTCGCGATCTCGGTCTCGCCGTCGAGCGCGCGGAGGTTGAGGTCGTACGGCTCGAAGTCCCGCGCGACGACGTGCGGGGCGCCGCGGCCGCTGCGCGCGAACTCGAGCTCGGCGGCCTGGATGTAGACCGGCGTGCCGGTGCCGGAGAAGTGACGGAGGCCGCCAGTGTGATCGCTGTGGGTGTGGCTGAGCGCGACGCCCGCGATCTCGCCGGGCGTGACGCCGCAGGCCGCCAGCGCGTCGAGCAAGGGGTCGCCGCTGCCGGGCAGCACCGGCGCGCCCCAGGGGAAGAGCGGCTCCCAGATCTCCTGCTCGCGGAAGTCCACCGAGAGGCCGACGTCGAAGAGGAACCAGCCCTCGGGCGCGTGGGCCAGGATCGTGCCGACGGGCAACGGCCCGAGATCGGCAGGGTCGTGGCCGGGCGCCATCAGCTCCAGCGGCACCGGGAGGTCTGCGAGCGAGAACGTGAAGAGACGGTCGACGGCCATGCGGCGAGCCTATACCGGCGCGCTGCCCAGACCGGAGCAATACTCGCCGTATGAGACGAATCGCCGCAGCCGCCCTCGCCGTCAGCGCAGCCGTGCTTGCCGGCGGCGCCTCGCTTGCTACGGGTGCGGCGGGCGCCACCGGCGTGAGCAGC
>CANNRA010000188.1 GCA_947507735.1 Actinomycetota bacterium | reverse complement strand
CGCAGCGGCAACAGCCGCCGAGGCCGCTCTCGCTGCTGCCGCGCTGGAGAGCAGACTCGCCCGGCTCGAGGCCGACCTCGCGGCGATCGACGAGCGCGAGCGCGCCCTGGCCGAGCGCGAGGCCGCGCTCGTCGCCCGGGAAGTCGACGTCGCCGCTGCTGCCAGCGCTGAGGCCGTGGCGGCCGGTGAAGCTGCGGCCGCTCTCGAGGCGGAAGGTGCCCCGGTGCCCGCACCCGAGCTCCAGCCAGCACCCGAGTTGGAGCCACCCGTCGTCGAGCCGGGACCGGCTGCTGTCGTGCCGGCTCTCTCCGTGCCTGCCCTCGAGCGCCTCGTTGCGGCCCACGCCGACGAGTTCCCGGAGCGCGTCGAGGAGTGGCGCGCCTACCTGCACTACCTGCGCGGCTTCTCGAACGTCGACGGCCGGCTCGGCTCAGGCTTCGACTGGCTGATCAGCGACGTGTTCGCCGACCTGCTGCGCCAGCACGGCACCGACGAACCGGCCTAGGCGGAGGTGCTTGTCCGGGTTGCGGCCTGCGCCGCGGCCTGGATCAGATCGGGGCGTGCCGGAAGTGGTTGACCACGTCGGCGAGGATCTGGTCGAGCGTGCGGGTCGGCTTCCAGCCCACAGCCCCGTCCACCTTGTCGATGTCCGGGATGCGGTGGTACATGTCCTCGATGCCCAGCCCGTAGACCTCGTCGTACGGAATGAACTCGAGCTCCGACTTGCTGCTGCACAGTGTCTTCACGCGCTCGGCGAGATCGAGAATGCTGATGCGCTCCTGCGAGCCGACGTTGTAGATCTCACCGGAGATCGTCCGCTCGTTCATCAGCGAGCGCAGCGCCTGGATGGTGTCCATCACGTGGCAGAAGCAGCGCGTCTGGTTGCCGTCGCCGTGGATGTCGATGGCGCGGCCGGCCAGCGCCGACGCGACGAAGTTCGGGATGACCATGCCGTACTGGCCGCTCTGGCGCGGGCCGACGGTGTTGAAGAGGCGCACGATCACGCAGTCGAGGCCGCGCTCCTGGTGGTAGGCCAGGGCGAGGAACTCGTCCATCGCCTTGGAGTCGGCGTAGGCCCAGCGGCGCGCCGTGGTCGGGCCGTAGATGCGGCGCGAGTTCTCGGCGAGCGGCAGCTCCTCGCGATGATCGCCGTAGACCTCGCTGGTCGACGCGATCAGCACGCGCTTGCCAAACTTGTTGCAGTGCTCGAGCACGACCTCGGTGCCCTGCACGTTGGTGACGAGCGTGCGGACAGGCTCCTCGACGATCAGGCGCACGCCGACGGCTGCAGCCAGGTGGTAGACGACGTCGCACTTGTAGACGAGCTCGTTGACGACCGACGTCGAGAGCACCGAGTCGACGACCAGGTGGAAGTCCGGCCGCTCCTTCAGGTGCTCGACATTGCGGATCGACCCGGTCGACAGGTCGTCAAGCACCCAGACCTCCCAGCCCTCCGAGAGGAGGAGCTCTGCGAGGTGCGAGCCGATGAATCCGGCTCCGCCGGTGATGAGTGCTTTCTGCTTGACGCTGGCCATAGACTGGGAGCCTACCGCTTGTGTCGTACGGCCTGTGTGCGCACCCGCTGAATCCGCTCGCAGGGCTGCCGATATACGGACGGTCCCCGCCGGGCCGGAGGCACCGGGTCCTTCGCTACCATTGTGCAGTCCGGATTCCTCAGTCGTCCGGTCCCCCGCATCGACCTGAAAAAGGGAGCGCCAGGTGTTCGAACGCTTCACAGAAAGGGCTCGTCAGGTCGTCGTCCTGGCCCAGGACGAGGCGCGCGCTCTCAAGCACAACTACATCGGCACGGAGCACATCCTGCTCGGCCTGCTCCGCGAGGAGGAAGGCCTGGCGGCTCGCGTGCTCGAGTCGCTCGACATCACGGTCGAGGAGGTGCGTGCACAGGTCGCCCGCATCGTCGGCCAGGGTGACGAGGTCACGACCGGCCAGATCCCCTTCACGCCGCGCGCCAAGAAGGTGCTCGAACTCGCCCTGCGTGAGGCGCTCTCGCTCGGCCACAACTACATCGGCACCGAGCACATCCTGCTCGGCCTCGTGCGCGAGAACGAAGGGGTTGCCGCGCGCATCCTCCTCGACTTCGACGCCGACGCCGAGAAGATCCGCAACGAGATCATCCGCATGCTCTCGGGTCCGGGTCGCCGCCAGCAAGGTGCGGGCGGCGCTCCCACCGGCGAGAAGGCGAAGTCGTCGAAGCTGCTCGACCAGTTCGGGCGCAACCTGACCAAGCTGGCCCAGGAGGGCAAGCTCGACCCGGTCGTCGGCCGCCAGAACGAGATCGAGCGCGTGATGCAGATCCTGTCGCGCCGCACCAAGAACAATCCGGTGCTGATCGGTGAGCCGGGCGTCGGCAAGACCGCCGTCGTCGAGGGCCTCGCCCAGCGCATCTCGTCGAACCAGGTGCCCGAACTGCTCAAGGGCAAGCAGATCTACACGCTTGACCTGGCCGCTCTGGTCGCGGGCTCGAAGTACCGCGGCGAGTTCGAGGAGCGCCTGAAGAAGGTGATGAAGGAGATCTCCCAGCGCGGCGACATCATCCTGTTCATCGACGAGCTGCACAATCTCGTCGGGGCAGGAGCCGCGGAGGGAGCGATCGACGCCGCCTCGATTCTCAAGCCGGCGCTGGCCCGCGGCGAGCTGCAGACGATCGGTGCGACGACGCTGGACGAGTACCGGAAGTACCTGGAGCGCGACGCCGCCCTCGAGCGCCGCTTCCAGCAGATCCGTGTCGAGGAGCCGTCGGTCGACGACACCGTGCAGATCCTGCGCGGCCTGCGCGACCGCTACGAGGCGCATCACCGCTGCAAGATCAGCGACGCGGCTCTGCAGGCTGCCGCGACGCTCGCCGACCGCTACATCCAGGACCGGCATCTGCCGGACAAGGCGATCGACCTGATCGACGAGGCCGGCTCGCGCCTGCGCATCCGCACGATGTCCGCCCCGCCGCATTACCGCGAGCTGGAGCAGGAGATCGAGAAGGTGCGCAAGGACAAGGAAGACTCGATCGAGGCCCAGGAGTTCGAGAAGGCTGCGAGCCTCCGCGACAAGGAGCGCAAGCTCACGACGAAGAAGCGGGAGCTCGAGGAGTCCTGGCGCTCCAGCGAGAGCGACGAGCAGCCCGAGGTGGGCGAGGACGAGATCGCCGACATCGTCTCGATGTGGACGGGCATCCCGGTCTTCAAGCTCACCGAGGCCGAGACGCAGAAGCTCATCCGCATGGAGGAGGAGCTGCACAAGCGCGTCGTCGGGCAGCATGAGGCGATCGTCGCTGTGTCCAAGGCGATCCGCCGCGCCCGCGCCGGGATCAAGGATCCGAAGCGGCCGACCGGCTCGTTCATCTTCCTGGGGCCGTCTGGCGTCGGCAAGACGGAGCTGGCGCGCACGCTCGCCTCGTTCCTCTTCGGCGATGACGACGCGATGATCCAGGTCGACATGTCGGAGTTCATGGAGAAGCACTCCGTGTCGCGGCTCGTTGGCTCGCCTCCCGGCTACGTCGGGTACGACGAGGGGGGCCAGCTCACCGAGGCTGTGCGCCGCAAGCCGTACTCGGTCGTGCTGCTCGACGAGGTCGAGAAGGCCCATCCGGACGTGTTCAACATCCTCCTGCAGATCCTCGAGGACGGCAAGCTGACCGACTCGCAGGGCCGCAAGGTCGACTTCAAGAACACGATCGTGATCATGACGTCGAACATCGGCGCCGGCACCATCTCGAAGAACCAGACGCTCGGGTTCTCGGTCGGTGACGAGTCGGGCCTCACCTACGACGAGATGAAGGACCGGATCATGGGCGAGCTCAAGCGCGTCTTCCGGCCCGAGCTGCTCAACCGCATCGACGAGGTGATCGTCTTCCACAAGCTGGCGAAGGAGGAGATCAAGGTCATCATCGACCTGCTCCTCAACCGCGTGCGCCAGCAGATCAGCGACCACGGTGTGACGATCGAGCTGACGGAGAACGCCAAGGACCTGCTGGTGGACAAGGGCTACGACCCGGCGCTCGGCGCCCGGCCGCTGCGCCGTGCCATCCAGCGGTTCATCGAGGATCCGCTGGCCGACTTCGTGCTCGGCGCGACGCTCAATCCGGGCGACACGCTGATCGTCGATCGCAATCCCGAG
Source organism: Actinomycetota bacterium (assembly GCA_947507735.1). Classification (GTDB taxonomy): domain Bacteria; phylum Actinomycetota; class Thermoleophilia; order Gaiellales; family Gaiellaceae; genus CANFDS01. Next base: position 126 of record CANNRA010000188.1, on the reverse strand, counting down.
GACGAGAAGGACGTGACGATCACGGTCGTCCCGGGCGCGCCTGTCGCTGCGCCCGAGGCGGTCGGTGTCGCTGCGGCTCGCGCAGTCGCAGAGTCCACCGACGGGGAAGAGTCGCAGGAGTAGCTG
>CANNRA010000187.1 GCA_947507735.1 Actinomycetota bacterium | reverse complement strand
GGCGGGACGCTGCTGCAGCGCTGGCCGCTGTGGGGCGCCGGCCTCGTCGCGCTCACCGTCGGCTGCGCCGTCTCGGCGAAGCGCCGCTGACCACGCCCGCGCAGAGCCGGCAGCGGGCGCTCGTCCTGGTCGCAGCGGTGGCCGGGGCGCTGTTCACCGTGCTCGCAGTGCTCGCGGCGATAGGCGTGCTGACCGGCTTCGACCGCCACGCCGTCGCGCACTGGATGCCCGGTCTCGACCACTGGCCGCGCGTGCGCGTCCCCGGCGTGCTCGGCCCCGCGAGCTTCACGGAGGCGCTGCTGCCCGGCTGGAGCAGGCCGCACCACGCCAACGAGGGCGCGTCGCTCGCCACCTACGTCGTGGCGGTGGCGGCATCGGGCCTGCCCTCGGCGCTCGTGGTGGGCGGGGCGCTGCTCGCGCTGGTCCGCCGTGGCAGGCGGGCGCTCGCGCTGCTGCTCGCCGTCGCCTTCGTCGCTGGCAACATCGCCGAGGTGATCTCGAAGCTGTCGCTGGAGCGCGACCCGTTCACGACCTGGGTGGCCACGGGCGGTGCACCGCGCGTGCTGCCGTTCGATCACTCCTATCCGAGCGGCCACGCCCTGCGCGCGATGCTGATGGCGCTGTGCGTGCTCGCGGTGTGGCGGCGGGCGGGGCAGGTGCTGATCGTCTGGGCGCTGGCAGTGGCGGTGCTGCTCGTGTCGGGCGCCTGGCACACGCCGACCGACGTCATCGGCGGGACGCTGCTGGCGATCTGCGCGGCAGCGACGGCGGCTGCCCTGGCACCCTGGCTGGCAGCAGCGGGGCCACCCTGGCTCCGCGAGCGCTGAACCGGGAGCTCCTGCAGACGACGCAGCCCGACGGCCGCCGCGAGCGACTAGCCCGCGAGGGCGACGGCGGCGCGCAGCCGCGCCAGCGACTCGTCGCGACCGAGCAGCTCGATGCTCTCGAACAGGCCCGGTGAGACCTTCGACCCGGTGATGGCGACACGCACCGGCGTGAACGCGTCACGCGGCTTCAGCGCGAGCGCCTCGGCAGCCGCACGCAGCACGGCCTCGATGCCGCTGCGCTCGAACGGCTCCAGCGGCGCGAGCCCGTCGGCGACCGCAGCGAGGATCGGCGCGCTGCCTGCGAGCAGCTCGGCCGGTGGCGGCACCGGCCGGAAGAGGAAGCCGGCATAGCCGCCGAACTCCCCGAGCTTGACGATCTTCTCCTGCACGAGCGGTGCTGCGGCCTCGATCGTGGCGGCCGGCCAGTCGGGGTCTTCCTCGGCGTGGAGGAACGCGACGAGGCGCTGCGCGTAGGCGGCAGGCTCCAGCGCGCGCAGGTACATGCCGTTCATCCAGTCGAGCTTGTCGTAGTCGAAGGTGGCAGGGCTGACGCCAACGCGCTCCAGCGTGAAGCGCTCCACCAGCTCGTCGCGGCTCATCAGCGTCGTCTTGTCGTCGAACGACCAGCCGAGCAGCGAGAGGAAGTTCAGCAACGTCTCGGGCAGGTAGCCGCTCTTGCGGAACTCGTCCACCGAGACGGCGCCGTGGCGCTTCGACAGCTTCTTGCCATCGGTGCCGAAGACGTTGGGCACGTGCGCGTAGACGGGCGCGGTGCCACCGAGCGCCTTGATCACGTTCAGCTGCCTCGGCGTGTTCGACACGTGGTCGTCACCGCGGATGACATGCGTGATGCCGTCCTGCAGATCCTCGAACGGATTGGCGAAGTTGTAGATCGGGCGGCCGTCGCTGCGGACGATGATCATGTCCTCCAGCTCGCTGTTCTGCACCTCGATGCGGCCCTTCACGGCGTCGTCCCAGGCGGTGACGCCCTCCCTGGGCATGCGGATGCGGATCGCGCCCTCGTCGAAGTACGCCTTGTCCTCGTCGACGAGCCGCTTCGCAGCGGCGGCCGCGGGCTCCATCGAGTCGAGCTGGAAGGTGACGGGACCGTCCCAGTCAATGCCGATCCACTTCAGCGACTGCTGGATCTGGTCGACCGCCTCCGCGACCTCGCGGGAGGTGTCGGTGTTCTCGATCCGCAACAGGCACTCGCCGCCGCGACCGCGGGCGTAGAGGTAGTTGAAAAGGAAGGTGCGGACGCCACCGATATGGAGGAAGCCAGTCGGAGATGGGGCCATGCGAACGCGGACGGACACGACGGCGATGGTACCCGCGGCCTGCGCGATAGGGTGAGCCGATGCGCAGGCTCCTCCTTCTCCTCGTCACGGCAGCAGCCGTCAGCACCGCCCTCGCCGCCACCGGGAGCGCCGCCGCAGCGCCCAGCCGGACGGGCCCGCTCGAGACGGCCGCCGGCGCCGCTGGCAAAGCGTCGTCGTACAGCTACAAGCTGGCGATGACCCTCTCGTCACCCGGCGCGCCGACGCCGTTGACGATCAACGTCACGGGGATCGCGCAGCGCTCGCCGCAGACGGTGCAGATGACGATGGACATGACCGAGCTGATGGCCGCGAGCGGCGCGCCGGCCGCGTACGGCCGCTACACGATGATCAAGACAACCACCGCTTCTGGCCCGGTCTTCTACCTCTCGGGCGGCGTGTTCAAGCAACTGCTGACCGCGGGCCGCACCTGGGCGAAGGTCAACGGGACGGCGTACGCGAAGGCGGCCGGCGGCGACCTGGCGAAGCAGCTGAGCAACGGCGCCGACATCGGGTCGTTCCTCGACGTGCTCAAGGCCGCCGGCGCTGCGGTCACCGAGGTCGGCAAGGAGAAGGTCGGCACGACCGCTGCGACCCGCTACAAGGTGGTCGTCGGGGTCGACCGCATGCTGGCGGCGCAAGGTGCCTCTGCCGCCGATGCCGCCAAGCAGACGGCGAACTACCGCACGAAGACGGTGACGTACGCCGTGTGGCTCGACGGCAAGGAGCGCCCGGTGCGCATGAAGCTCTCGCTGCCCATCCAGTCGTCGGGCCAGAAGATCGACGAGGAGATCGACATGACGATCGGCGACTACGGCAGCGCGAAGCGGATCGACGTGCCGGCGGACAGCCTCGCCAAGGACATCACCGCCGCCCTCGCCGCGAACGCGAAGAAGAGCGCAGGCTGAGCATGCTGTTCGGCGCGCACGTCTCCACCGCAGGCGGCATCGACTCGGGCATCGACCGCATCGCTGAACTGGGTGGCGACTGCGTCCAGGTGTTCACGCAGAGCCCGCGCATGTGGAAGCCCACGGCGCACAAGCCGGAGTCGATCGAGCGCTTCAAGGCCCGCCGCGCCGAGACGGGCGTCGAGAACGTCGTCTGCCACGCGCTCTACCTGGTGAACCTGGCCGGGCCGAACCAGGAGTTCTACGACAAGTCGATCGTCGCAATGCGCGCCTCGATGGACGCCGCCGTGGCGATCGAGGCCGATGGCGTGATCTTCCACGTCGGCTCGCACATGGGCGACGGCTTCGAGGCCGGGCTGGAGCGGATCGTGCCGGCCATGCGCTCGATCCTCGAGCAGAGCACCGACCGCACGTGGCTGCTGATGGAGAACTCCGCAGGCGCGGGCGGCACGATCGGCCGCGACCTGGACGAGCTGGTTGCGATCTACGAGGCGCTCGACAAGCACCCGCGGCTGGGCGTCTGCCTCGACACCTGCCACCTGTTCGTCAGCGGCGTCGATGTCGGTGACCCCGAGGTGCTGCAGGCGACGCTCGACGACCTGGACGCCCGGATGGGCCTCGACCGGCTGCGCTGCCTCCATGTCAACGACTCGAAGGCGCCGCTCGGCTCGAACAAGGATCGCCACGACAACCTGCTGGACGGGCTGATCGGCGAGCGCCTGGCGACCGTGCTCGGCCACCCGCAGCTGCAGCACCTGCCCGCGGTGCTCGAGACGCCGGGCCACGAGGACAAGAACGGGCCCGATCACGAGGAGATGGCCCGCTTCGCGAAGCTGCACGAGCTCGGGCTCGCGCAGTACGCAGCGGCGTAGCTTCTCGCTGACGCCGACGACCAGCTGTGTAATAGTCGGTCCAGTGAATACCGCAGGCGTCATCGCCCACCACGCCGACCGTTTCCCCGACCGTCTCGCAGTCGGCTTCGACGGCGATCTCGTCACCTACGCAGGCCTCTGGGAGCGCTCCGCCAGCACAGCTGGCGCGCTGAAGTCGCTCGGCGTCGGCCGCGGCGACGTGGTCGCCCACCTGCTCTACAACTCCGCCGACTTCCTCGACCTGATGGTCGCCTGCGCCCGGCTCGGCGCGATCTTCATGCCGCTCAACTGGCGGCTCGCCGGGCCCGAGCTGGAGTTCATCCTCAACCACGCGGGCGCGAAGGTGCTGGTGAGCGAGCCCGAGCTGGAGCCGCTGATCGAGCCGGT
>CANNRA010000186.1 GCA_947507735.1 Actinomycetota bacterium | reverse complement strand
CTGACGGCGTCGCGGCTGTGCGGGTCACCGCGGTCGCGGAGACGGCGGAGGGGTTCGAGGTGCGGCTCGTCGCGGGCGCGACCGAGCACACCTACGCCGTGTCGCGCAGCGAGCGCTTCGACTCGCTCGGCAGCTGTGGCGACGAGCCCACGGCGATCAGCCGCCTCGTCGCATCGCGCGTCTAGCGACGGCCCAGGCCGCGGGGCCTAGACCGCGATCTGGAAGCGGTGCTGGGCGTGGTCGGTGATCCACGTGAACGGCGTCGGCGACGACTTCGTCGCGAACGGCCCGAACACGAGGCGCACGAAGAGCCTGTCGTTCGGTACGCCCACCCCGCCGATCGTGCCCTTCCAGGCCTTGCCCGGCTTCAGCTTCGCAGGCACCGCCGGGATGAACGTGGCGGAGCGGAGCACGCGCGTCGGCTTGCTGTAGTTGGTCTTCGTGTCGAACTCGGCGATGCCGAACTGGCTCTGGCTGATCAGCACAGGGCTGTTGCCCTTGTTGGTGATCTCGACGATGGCCGTCCAGCTCTTCGCATTGATCGTCAGCGACGCGACCTTGAAGGTCAGCGCCGTGGCGGCATCGCGGTTCAGGCGCTCCGTCCAGCCGAGCTTCACGGTGGCGGCGCTCGCGGTTGCCGCAAGCGCGACAAGGGTGGCGGCGATGGCGGCAGCGAGTACGACGGTCAGCTTCACGGCGGGCATTGTAGACTGAACCTTGCCTATGGACCTTTACGAGTTTCAGGGCAAGGAGCTCTTCCGTCAGGCGGGTATCCCCGTCTCCGAAGGTCGCCTCGTCCTCACGCCGCAGGAAGCCCGCGACGCCGCAGCCGAACTGGGCTGCCCGGTCGTCGTCAAGGCCCAGGTTCTCACGGGCGGTCGCGGCAAGGCAGGTGGCGTCAAGCTGGCCATCAGCCCGGCCGATGCCGAGGAGAAAGCCAGGGGCATCTTCGGGCTCGACATCAAGGGCCATGTCGTCCACAAGATCTGGGTCGAGCAGGCCTCGGACATTGCGAAGGAGTACTACCTCTCGCTGACGTTCGACCGCGGCACGAAGCGGCCCCTCTTCATGTTCACGAAGGAGGGCGGCGTCGACATCGAGGATGTCGCGGCCAACACGCCGGAGAAGCTGGCGAAGCTGCACGTCGACCCGCTCGAGGGCTTCCAGGCCTACCAGGCGCGCCGCCTCGTCTACGGGGCCGGCGTCGAGGATCCGAGCGAGCAGAAGCAGATCGTCTCGATCATCGGGAAGCTCTACGAGGCCTTCATCCGCTTCGACGCGATGCTCTGCGAGATCAACCCGCTGATCGTCACGCCCGACGGTGTCGTCAAGGCGCTCGACTCCAAGTTCACGGTGGACGACAACGCTCTGGTCAAGCACCCCGAGATCGCCGCCATGCGCGACCTCGACGCGGTGCCGGTGCAGGAGCGAATGGCCAAGGAGAAGGGCGTCACCTACGTCAAGCTCGACGGCGAGGTCGGCATCCTCGGCAACGGCGCCGGGCTCGTCATGTCCACGCTCGACGTGATCGCGCTCGCCGGCGGCAAGCCCGCGAACTTCTGCGACCTCGGCGGCGGCGGCGATGCCGACGGCGTCGTCGATGCGCTCGAGGTGATCACCAGCGACCCCGACGTGAAGGTGATCTTCTTCAACATCTTTGGCGGCATCACGCGCTGCGACGTCGTCGCCGAGGGCATCCTCAAGGCCCTCGACCGGATCAAGCTGACCATGCCGATCGTCGTCCGCCTCGACGGCACCAACGCCGAGGCCGGTCGCAAGATCCTCGCCGACGCCGCGCCCGCGAACCTCTACGTCCAGCCGACGATGCTCGACGCCGCGCGCAAGGCCGTGGAGCTGTCACGGTGAGCGTGGCCGGCACCGAGTGGGACGCCCGTGCCGAGGCGTACCGCACCAGCGTCACCCACGCCAGGGGCGCCGACCTCGACCGCGTGATCGAGCTGTGCGAGCCCCGCACCGGCCTCGTGGCGATCGACGTCGCGACCGGCGGCGGCCACGTTGCCCGGCGCCTGCGCGAGGCCGGCTGCGTCGTCACCACCGTCGATCCGACGCCGGGCATGCACCCCGACGTGATCGCGCGTGCCGAGTACCTGCCCTTCGCCGACGGCTGCTTCGAGGTGGCCGTCAACCGCTACGCGGCGCACCACTACGACGACGTCGCCGAGGCGATGCGCGAGCTGGCCCGCGTCGCGAGCGCGCGCGTCGTGGTCGAGGACCTCCTCTACCAGGACGACGCCTGCGAAGAGGCCGAGCTGCTGCGCGACCCGACGCACAAGCGCAACTACACCGAGGCGGAGTGGCGCACCCTGTTCACCGGCGCCGGCCTCGCCCTCGACACCGTCGAGATCCAGACGGTCGACCACCCGCTCGAGGAGTGGATCGCCCGTACCGGCTGCACCGGCCCCGACGCCCAGCGTGTCCGCGAGCTGCTCGCGCCGCGCGTCGTTGATGGCGTGTGGACGAACGAGGTCATCATCCTCAGGGGGAAGAAGTAAGTGGCGATCATCGTCGACAACGACACCCGGCTCGTCGTCCAGGGCCTCACCGGCCGCGAGGGCTCCTTCCACGCGGGTCGCAACCGCAGCTACGGCACCAACCTCGTCGCGGGCGTCACGCCGGGCAAGGGCGGCACCACGCACGAGGGCACGCCGGTGTTCGACACCGTCGCCGACGCCGTCGACGCGACCGGCGCCAACACCTCGATGGTCTTCGTCCCGGCGCGCTTCGCGACCGACGCGATCTACGAGGCCGTGGATGCCGGCATCCAGACCGTGATCTGCATCGCCGAGGGCCTGCCCGCGCACGAGATGCTGCGCGTCTACAACCACATCCGGCCCAAGGGCATCACGCTGATTGGCCCCAACTGCCCCGGCGTGCTCTCGCCCGGCAAGGCCAACGTCGGCATCATCCCGGCCGAGATCTTCAGCTTCGGCAACGTCGGCCTCGTCAGCCGCTCCGGCACGCTGACCTACCAGATCGGCCACGAGCTGACCCAGCTCGGGCTCGGCAACTCGTCGATCGTCGGCATCGGCGGCGACCCGGTCGTCGGCTCGTCGTTCATCGACGTAATCTCCCGCTTCAACAACGACCCCGAGACCGAGATCATCGTCATGGTCGGCGAGATCGGCGGCGACGAGGAGGAGAAGGCGGCGCGCTTCGTCAAGGCGAACGTCACGAAGCCCGTGCTCAGCTACATCGCCGGCTTCACGGCGCCGCCCGGCAAGACGATGGGCCACGCTGGCGCGATCATCTCCGGCTCGTCCGGCACCGCCGAGGGCAAGAAGGCCGCCCTCGAGGCCTGCGGCATCCGCGTCGGCACCACGCCGACCGAGGTGGCCGGGCTGGTCGCCGAGGTCGCGAAGAGCCTCTAGAGCCGCGCCTTGACCTGCTCGAGTCGCTCGGCGGTCAGCTCGACGCGGCAGCCCAACGCCGCCTGCTCGAACACCACGGTGTAGTGCTCGTCGCCCGCCTCGCGCGCCGCGTACGCGTACGCGCTGAGCACGACATAGACCATCTCCTGCAGCTCGGCCGCGTCGTCGGCACGGTGCGCCACCTGCGCGAAGCGTCGCGCCATCTCGCCGAACTGCTTCGCGAGCGCCCGGTCGACCGGGCTGTGGCCCTTGTCGGTGGGCTGCACGATGCGCAGGGCGGCGGTGGTCAGCTCCGGCCCGGCGCCACGCCGGCGGCAGAGCGTCCTGATCGCGGCCGTGCGGCCCGAGCTTCCGAACATCACGTCGCCTCGCCCGCGCCCGTCAGGCCCGGGGCATGAAGTCGATGCCTGCGGTGATGCCGCCGTCCACCACCAGCAGGTGCCCGGTGATGTACGCGGCGTCGTCGGAGGCGAGAAACGCGGCGGCGGCAGCGATGTCCTCCGGCTCGGCGAAGCGGCCGAGCGGGGTGAGCGCGAGGTAGCTGGCGGCGAGCTGCTCGTTCTCGGTGACCATCGCCGCGAGGGGCGTGCGCACGACCCCGGGGGCGATCGCGTTGACGCGGATCCCCTGCTCGCCCAGCTCGAAGGCGGCCGCCTGCGCGAAGGTCGCGACACCGGCCTTCGCCGCGGAGTAGTGGGCGTTGCCCTTGCCGGGCGCGAACGCGTTGATCGACGAGAGCAGGACGATGGCGCCACCGCGGCCCTGCTCGCCCATCAGGCGCGCCGCCTCCTGCGCGCAGAAGAAGGTGCCGTTGAGGCTGACGTCCACCATCCGCCGCCACTCGGCGGCCGTCAGGCCGAGCACGGTCTGGATGTGGCCGAAGCCCGCCGCGGTGACCGCGACTTCCAGGCCGCCGGCCGCGGCTGCGAAGGAGCGCAGGG
>CANNRA010000185.1 GCA_947507735.1 Actinomycetota bacterium | reverse complement strand
CGCCGACCCGCTCGCCGATCGCGACTGGATCACCGTCGATCTGCACATGCACACGAGCTGGTCGCACGACTGCCAGATGAAGGTGGGCGACCTGCTCGACCAGGCCGAGGCGACCGGCCTCGGCGCCATCGCCATCACCGATCACAACGTGTTTGGCGGCGCGCAGGAGGCCGTTGCGCTGGCGCAGGGCCGCGACCTGATCGTGATCCCCGGCGAGGAGGTCAAGACCGACGGCCAGGGCGAGGTGATCGGCCTCTTCCTCGAGCGCGAGATCCCCCGCGGCATGTCCTTCGCCGACACGATCGCCGCGATCAAGGAGCAGGGCGGCCTCGTCTACGTCCCCCACCCCTTCGACCGCCTGCACGCGATCCCCGACCCGGCGACGCTGCATCGCCACCTGGCCGACATCGACGTGTTCGAGGTCTACAACGCGCGCCTGCTCTTCGAGGCCTACAACGACGAGGCGCTGCGCTTCGCGCGGAAGTACAACCTGACGATGGGCGCCGGCTCCGACGCGCACGTGCTGCAGGGCGTCGGCACCGGAGCGCTGAAGCTGCGCGCCTTCCGCGACGCCGAGGAGTTCCTGGTCAGCCTGCGCACCGCCGAGCTGCTGCGCCGGCCGAAGTCGCTCGTCTACCTGCAGTCGCTCAAGTGGGTCGCCCAGGCCCGCGAGCGCGTCCGCAGCTAGCGGGAACGGCGCCAGCAGGATTTCGGGCCCGCGCGCCGGGGCCCGCGGTCCTCCGCCCGCGCTAGGCTCGGTAGCGATTGCCATGCCGCATGCTCGTCGACTCGGTCCGCAAGGAAAGGCGCACGGCGGGGAGAACATGACCCCCGCTCCCTTGTCGACGCTGCCTTCAGATGAGATCTACGAGCGCTACCTGCGCCGCGCAATCACCGAGATCAACACGCTCGGTGACGATCTTGCGCGCGCGGCCGGCGCTGATGGTGTGCCCGTGCTCGGCTCGGGCCACCCGCTGGCCGACGTCTTCCTGCTGAAGTTCTCGCCCCTCCCCGCCGAGATCAACGAGGGCGTCGCCTTCTTCGGCCGGGCTGGCGAGGCCGTCAAGAAGTCGCTGCAGCGCCTCGGGGTCGATCTGATGAGCGTCTACGGCACCAACTGCCTCAAGCTCGCCGGCGCGACCGCCACCGAGGAGGAGGCGCACGCCTGGCTCGCCCGCGAGATCCACACGGTCGACCCCAAGCTGATCATCGTGATGGGCGAGGAGGCGCGGCAGTTCCTCAACGCCGTCGGCTTCCCGCTCAGCGATCAACTGGACGCCCGCGAGGGCGAGGTGCAGCGCTACACCGCCACCACGCAGGCGATCGTCACGCCCGACATCGATGCCTCGCTCGACGAGGCCGGCGCCAAGACCCGCTTCTGGAACGCCTTCAAGGCGATCGGGCCCTGGTGGGCCGAGCTGCCGCCGTACTGATCGACCCGGCCCGCAACCTGCCCTGGCCCTGGCGCGGTCGTCTGGCGGCCTCCTGCGCCCTCGTGGGCCTGCTCGCCGGCTACGACGCCGCGCACGAGCGACTCTGGTCGGCCTCGACTGGCTGGGACGTCGTCTTCCTCGCCCTGGTGCTGCTGCCAGCGCTGTTCGCGCTGCCGGCACTTGCCTTGCCGCTGTGCCGCTCGCCCTGGCTGCCGTGGGCCTGCGCGCTGCTGGCAGGCGGCGCCGTGGTCGCCGACGTGTGGGATGCGCCGCTCCCCGGGGCCTTCCTCAAGCTCGGCGCGGTGACAGCGCTCGGCTTCCTCTTCGCCGGCCTCTTCGAGAGCGTTCGCTGGGTTGCGGGCGTCGCCGTGGTCGTGCCGTGGATCGACGCCTGGTCGGTGTGGCGCGGCCCGACGAAGCAGCTCGTCACGAACCGGCAGGAGCTGTTCAGCTCGTTCTCGATCGCGTTTCCGGTGCCAGGCGAGCATGCCGCAGCTGCGCTCGGCCTGCCCGACTTCCTCTTCTTCGCGCTCTTCCTGGCCTCGGCGGCGCGCTGGGGCCTGCGCACGCGCCTCACCTGGCTCTGTCTGACGCTCTCGTTCGGCGCGACGATGGCGCTTGCGGCATACACGAGCAGCTTCGGCGGAGCAGGCCTGCCGGCGCTGCCGCTGCTCGCCGTCGGCTTCCTCGTGCCGAACCTCGACATCCTGGTGAAGAGCCTGGTCGGCACGCGCTCGCACGGCTGACGCCGTCCGCCCTGGCACGGCAGCCGTACGGATGAGCGCCACCGCAGCGCCGTTTCGCCGCCGCGCTTGACACGATCGGGACGGGGAGTAACACTCTCCGCGAACCGTTTGAAAGAAGTTTGAAAGCGGTGGCGGAGAGAGGCAATCAGGACGACCCGACTGCGGCTCGTCAAGCGCGGTGTGCAACGACTGGCACGGTCACGCGTCCCCGGAGTTGTCGAACCTGCGCCACCTGCGGCATCCCGGCGCCCCGGGTTTCAGGCACGAACGCTCCACCCGGGCCGGCCGGCACTTCACAGGGTCTAGCGAGGGGAGAGGGCATGTCAAGAACATCGCAGAGGGGCGCGTTCGCGCGTCGGTCGCTCGCGGCAGTGATCGCTGCGGCAGCCACCATGGTCATGTTCGTCGTGATGCTCACCGGTTCGGCAAGCGCCGGGGTCTACACCCAGGTGCAGACGCTGCCCGTGCCGCCTGCATCGAGCTTCGCCGGGAGCGGCGGCGGCGACGGCTGGGCCATCACGCTGTCAGCGGACAAGGTCTTCAACGTCTTCCACCACAACACGCAGCTGACGGTCAACTGCAACCTGCAGGCAACCGCCACGCCCTGCTGGTCGTACGGCGCCGAGACGGTGACCGACGGCAGCAGCGGGTTCTCGACCGGCATGCACCCCGGCGCCTCGCTCGACCAGGCGACCGGCAAGCTCTACGTCTACGGCACGCGCAACAGCGACAACACCTCGGGTGTCGTGTGCTTCGACACCGTGCTTGCCGCGACGAACCCGAACCCGTTCTGCGGCTTCACTGCGCTCAGCGGCGCCGGTGAGGGCCAGGTCGTCTACTGGGGCATGCTCAGCGCACCGATGCAGGTGGGCAGCAAGGTCTACGCCTTCAACTACGTCTCGGGCACGGCTTCGGGCGGGCCCTCTGGCACGGGCGCCCAGAACAAGGTGCTCTGCTTCAACCTCGCCACCGCCGCGGCCTGCGCCGGGCAGCCGTACGCCGTCACCCTCGGCGCCGGCACCTACAACGCCCGGTACGGCGCCTACGCCGGCAACGCCGGCGCGATCGGGAGCCAGCTGATGATCCCGGTGATCATGGACTCGACCGAGCGGGTCGCCTGCTTCGATACCGCCACGGCGAGCAGCTGCGGCGGCTCCTTCCCCGTCGACCTCACCGTCGAGGACTTCCACGGGGCGCCGTTCCCGCTGCTGAGCGCCGCGGGAGCCATCACCGGCTTCTGTCTGCCGACAAGCGGAATCCCCTGCTACACGCTCTCCGGCGCCGCGGCAGCGACGCCCGCCGGGATCACCGCGGTGATCAATCCGAACGAGCCGTGGAACGGGCCGGGCGTGACAATCGGGCCGCGTGTCTACGTCCCGAACGGGAACCAGAACGGCTACTCCGGAGCGGTCGAGTGCTTCGACTACTCGACCTCGACGGGCTGCGCGAACTTCCCGAAGACGTTCAGCGGTCTCTACTACCTCTACACCGTCAACGCCGACCCGGCGCGCCCGACCTGCCTCTGGGCCAACGCCGACAGCGGCAGCGGCCAGATCCAGAGCTTCGACGCGTACACCGGCGGTGCCTGCGGCTCCGGCGCCATCCGCCTGCTCGCCTCGCAGTTCGTGGTGCCGCAGGCACAGTGCACCCCGTCCACGTACCGGTCGCTCCAGATCATCTCGCCGGCGCGTAACACCTACACGTCGGGTTCGATCGAGTTCGACAACGGCGCGGGCAACCCGCTCGGCATCCCGAACGGCACGCTCGACGCCACTGGCTCGGTCGACCTGTCCGGGCTCAGCCTGAACACGGCGACCGGCTTGCCGCAGTTCCTGGTGACACTCGTCGGGGCTCCGGCCGACACCGGCAACGTCGTCGTCCAGCTCACCTGGGAGTCGTCGTTCGACCCGGCGTGCATCGCGCCTGGCACCGTGGTCACCAAGGAGGCGACGACGATCACGACGTCGCTGAGCGGTGACGGCAAGACCGGCGCCAGCATCGTGGTGGCGCCCGGCGCAGCTGTCACCGACAGCGCCACCCTGGCCGGCGTGAACGCGAGCGGCGCCACCGGCACCGTCACGTACACGTGGTACGCCAACAACACCTGCACCACGGTTGCCTCTGCCGGCGCCGCGCAGGCGATCACGACGCCGGGCACGCTGCCCTCGTCGGCGCCTGTCACGCTCGCAGCAGGCACCTACTACGCCATCGCCAGCTACAGCGG
>CANNRA010000184.1 GCA_947507735.1 Actinomycetota bacterium | reverse complement strand
TCGGCGTCGGCGGCGTCCGCGTCGGGCTCGGCCTCGACGGCCGGCTCCTCGACGGGCGCAGCAGCGGCCGGAGCGGCGGGCGCAGCGGGCGTTGCAGGGGCGATCCCGGCGGTGCGGCGCGTTGCGGCGACGGCGACAACGATCGTGTCACTGTCGTCGAGCAGCGTTGCACCCTTCGGAATCACAATCTCGGAGATGCGCAGCGAGCCACCGACCTGGAGGCCGGAGATGTCAATCTGAAGCTGGTTCGGCATCTCGTTCGGGAGCGCCTGGATGCGCACCTGATGCACGGTCTGATTGAGCGCGCCACCGATCTTCGCACCCGGCGACTCGCCCTGGAGGGCGACGCTGACGTTGGCGACGATCGCCTTGTCGAGCGCGATCTCCTGCAGGTCGAAGTGGCGCAGCTTGTCCTTGATCGGATCCATCTGCCAGGCCTTGAGGATCGACGGGACAGTGGGCCCACCATCGATCGAGACGTGCAGGATGGCGTTGCGCCCCTGGTCGCCGGTCAGCGCAGCGCGCAGCACGGACGACTGGACGACGATCGAGCGAGGCTCGCTGCCGCCGCCGTACACCACGCCGGGGATAGCCCCGGTGCGGCGAAGGCGCTTGACGTCCCGCGTACCGATACGGTCGCGGGACTGAACCTCGAGAGTGATCTTGTCTGCAGCCACGGCCGTGCAGTGTAGCGAACTCCGGCAGACGCGTGCCGGGAACCGTCACAGCCCGTCAGACCGCCCACCCGTTCGAGGGGTCACACCACATCCATACGGCACCTCACCGCCTCTCCCACCTCGGACTTCTAGAACGGAGGAGTCACCTTCCTCCGTTCCGCTCACTGGGAGAGTCACAGGCATGTTCACGCTTCTCGGGATCAAGGGTCTACTGGGTGCAGCCACCGCCGTTGCGGTCGTCGCCGGCGGCTCGTACGCGTTCACCGCGTCGAACACCGTGCCGTCGACGCAGGCCGGCCAGGGCACCGGCACCGTGTCCGGCTACACGGTCACGTCGGTCGGCTACACGCTGAACGCCTCGACGCCGTCCAACGTCGACGCCGTCACCTTCACGATCAGCCCCGCGACCGCAACCACGGTCAAGGCCCAGCTGGCGAGCGGCGGCACCTGGTACTCCTGCGTCAACACGACGGGCTCGGTCAGCTGCGCCACGACCTCGCCGCAGCTGACCGTCGCCACGGCGACCGCGCTCAACGTCGTCGCAACCGGCTAGTCCGCGGCACCCACGCGGCTCCGGCCGCGAACAGCTCTCTACCCCCAGAGACACAGAGGCCCCGGCGATGTGCCGGGGCCTCTGTCGTTTCCGGCGAAAGGGCGCACGAGTGGAGCGCCGGTTGGCGCCGTCCCGCGCCCGCCTAGAAGAGCTGGTTCTCGCCGGCGAAGATCGCCGACACCGAGTCGTCCGAGAACACGTTCCAGATCGTCTGCGCGAGCAGCGGCGCGACCGGCAGGATCGTGATCTTCTCGGCCGCCTTCGTGCGGTCGATCGGCACCGAGTCGGTGACAACGATCTTCTCGACCTCGTCCTGCGCGCTCAGCATGTCGAGCGCGTTCCCGGCGAAGATCGCATGCGTCGCGAAGACGTAGACGGCGGTGGCGCCCGCCTCGCGCAGGGCGCGAGCGCCCGCAACGAGCGTGCCGCCCGTGACGATCATGTCGTCGCCCATCAGGCAGACCTTGCCCTTGACCTTGCCGATGACCTGGCTGACCGAGGCAACGTCGTGCGCCGGGCGCACCTTGTGCATGATCGCGACGTCCGAGTCGAGCATCTGCGCGAACTTCGTCGCCATCTTGGCGCGGCCCGGGTCGGGCGACACCGAGACGACGTCGTCGCCGGCAAAGCCCAGGTCGCGGAAGTAGTCGGCGAACAGCGGCAGCGCGGTCATGTGGTCGACCGGGATGTTGAAGAAGCCCTGGATCTGGCCGGCGTGGAGATCCATCGTCAGCACGCGGTCGGCGCCGGCGACCTGGAGCATGTCGGCGACGAGCTTGGCGGTAATCGGCTCGCGCGGCGCGGACTTCTTGTCCTGGCGCGAGTACGGGTACCACGGGATGACGGCGGTGATGCGGCGCGCCGAGGCGAGCTTGGCCGCGTTCACCATGATCAGCAGCTCCATCAGGTTACGGTCGACCGGCTCGTTGCCAGGCTGCACGATGAAGACGTCGGCGCCGCGGACGGAGTCCTCGTAGCGGCAATAGGTCTCGCCGTTGGCGAAGGTCTTGACCGTCGCGTCGCCCAGCTCGATGCCGAGCGCGGCGGCGATGTCCCCGGCGAGGTCGGGGTGGGCGCGGCCGGTGAACAGCATCAGCCGCTTCGGCGTGGCGCGCTCCAGGAAGTGGTGCCCTGCGAGCACATCGCTCTGCGCCGGCTGGCCGGCAGCCTCAAGCCCAGGCAGCCGCGCCTCAGTCATTCCGATTCTCCACGTGCGCGACCTTCCTTGTTGATCTGCCGTTCCCGCGCCAGGGCGAGCGCCCCGGGCGGTACATCGTCGGTGAGATAGGAGCCGCCTGCGACCCAGGCCCCGTCGCCGATGGTGATCGGCGCCTCAAATCCGTTGTGAATGCCGGTGCGGACGTTCGAGCCGATGGTCGTGCGGCCCTTGGGCTGGCCCGGCTGGTGCGGGAAGTTGGCCGTGATCGCGCCTGCACCGATGTTGGTGTTCTCCCCGATCTCCGCGTCGCCGATGTACGAGAGGTGCGGCACCTTGCTCTTGCGGCCGACCCTGGAATTCTTGATCTCGACGAACGTGCCGGCCTTCGCCTGCTCGCCCAGCACCGTTCCGGGGCGAAGGTAACAGAATGGTCCCGCGGTCGCGCCACACCCGATCTCGGCGTCCACGGCCACCGCGTGCGGCCCCACTTCGGCACCCTGGCGGACGACCGTGGTGCCGCGCAGGACTGTGAACGGATGGATGATCGTGTCCATGTCGATCTGCACCGTCGGGTCGATCCAGGTGGAGGCCGGATCGACGATCGTGCAGCCGTTCAGCATGTGGCCGCGGTTGATGCGGTCGCGCAGGATCGCTGCGGCCTCGGCCAGCTCGACGCGGGTGTTGACGCCCTCGGTCTCGGCCGGGTCGGGCGCGATGTGCACCGCCACCTTGTGGCCGGCCTCGACGATCGCGCGGACGGCGTCGGTGAGGTACAGCTCGCCCTGCGCGTTGTGGCTGTCGAGCCCGGCGATGGCCGGCCAGAGCAGCTCGCTCTCGAAGACGTAGATCGACGAGTTCGCCTCGCGCAGCGCCAGCACCTCGGGCGAGGCATCCACGGCCTCGACGATCTCCTTCAGCAGGCCGCGGTCGTCGCGGACGACGCGTCCGTAGCTGCGGATGTCGTGCGGAACGAACGAGAGAACCGTGCAGCCCGCGCCCTCCGCCTTGTGGTGCGCGACGAGGTCGGCAAGCAGCTCCGTGGTGAGCAGCGGGGTGTCGCCGGAGAGCACGAGCACGCTCTTCGACCGGCCCTCCAGCTGCGCGCGCGCCGCGGCGACAGCGTCACCGGTGCCGCGCGGCGTCTCCTGGACGGCGATCTCGAGCCCCGTGAACTGATCCTTCGTCTCGGGCGAGACGACCACGACGAGCGGGTCGGCACCCAGCGGGCGCGCCGCCTCGACGATCCAGTCCACCATCCGCCGGCCCAGGATCGGGTGCAGGTGCTTCGGCGTCGCCGACTTCATGCGGGAGCCAATGCCACCCGCCATCACGACGGCTGCGAGGTCGGATGCGGGGGTCACGGGGTCGGGAGGCGGTGTGGCGTCGAAGATGGCTGGGGCGCCAGGATTCGAACCTGGGATGGCGGGACCAAAACCCGCTGCCTTACCGCTTGGCCACGCCCCATTGCTGCCCGGCGAGTATAGAGCGACAGGTCGGAGGGCACGCCGGTTACAGCAGCCCCGGCGCAACGGCGGCCGGGCTGCGGAATCAGCGCTTCGGCCGGTCGGCGAAGAGGAAGAGCAGCGCGACGACGGCGAGCACGACGGCGAGCACGAGCGCGAGCCAGCTGAGGATGACGGCCAGGATCACGAGCACGAGTGCCAGCGCCTGCGACGCAGCTGCTGTCCAGGTGACCTCGCGGATGAGCCGGCGGTTGCTCTTGCGCCCCCACACCGTCCACAGCAGCACGAACGGGATGGCGATGCCGAACACCATCCAGCGCGAGACATCGTGGCCGACCCAGACGATGATGCCCTCGACGAAGGCGATGGCCAGCGCGATCTTGGTGCGCGGCCCGATCCAGCTCCTGCCGGTGGCGGAGGGGAGTTCGCTCATACGGCCGAATCTAGCAGGTGGGACGGCACAGCCAGGTCTCGCCGAGCGGCGCCAGGGCGAGCGCGGCGGCTGCGGCGGCCATGTCGTCGGCGAAGAGGCCGTAGAGCAGGGGCCCCGCG
>CANNRA010000183.1 GCA_947507735.1 Actinomycetota bacterium | reverse complement strand
GAGGTCGATCAGGTGGATGAAGCGCGTCCCTTCGCTGGCGAAGCGGGCGGCCGCGACCGCGGGATCGTCGTCGCCGCGGATGGTGATCTCGTCGCGCTTGCCCTCGCGCAGGCGCACCACCTTGCCCTCGAGCACGTCGATCGCGGGCAGGACGGTGAACGGGCGGGGGGTGGCGTCGGTCTGGCTCATCGTGCTAACATGCTAACATGACGCCGACGAAGGCAGCTGCCCAGCAGCCCCCGCGCCAGCCTGTCGAGGAGCTTCCGGGCCTGGACGATCTCGCCGACGCCTTCCTCGTCCTGCGCGATCGCGACGACGCGAAGCGCTTCCTCCGCGACCTCTGCACCGTCGCCGAGCTGCAGGCGCTGACGCATCGCTGGCAGATCGTTCGCCTGCTGGAGCAGAAGGTGTCGTACCTCGAAATTGCCGAGCGCATCGGCACGAGCACCGCCACCGTTACCCGCGTCGCCCAGTGGCTGCGCCACGGCACCGGCGGCTACCCCACCGTTCTCGAACGCGTGCTGAAGCGCGAGAAGGCGAAGAAAGCATGAGCATCGTCTCCCTGCCCCGGGCCGGCGCCAACGGCCGGCTCTCCCTTGCTGTGCCCTCGAAGGGGCGCATGTCGCAGCCGGCGCTCGAGCTGTGCGCCGCTGCCGGCCTCGCCTTCGAGGTCAGCGAGCGCGCCCTCGTCGTGCCGTGCTCCAACGCGCCGGTCGACCTGCTGCTCGTGCGCGCCGACGACATCGCCGAGTACGTGCAGGACGGCGTCGTGGACGGCGGCATCACGGGTGCGAATCTCGTGGTCGAGCACGGCGCCGACGTCAGCGAGCTGGCGCAGCTCGGCTTCGGTCGCTGCCGCCTTGACGCCGCCGTGCCCGAGGACTCGGCCTACAAGTCGCTGACCGATCTCGCCGGCCTGCGTGTCGCCACGAGCTATCCGGTGACGACCGCGAAGATCCTGGGCGGCCTCGGGGTCAGCGTGACGCTGGTCGAGGTCTCCGGCTCGGTCGAGGTGGCGCCGCGGCTCGGCCTCGCCGACGTGATCGTCGACCTCGTCTCGACGGGCTCGACGCTCGCTGCCAACGGCCTGCGCGCCGTCGGCACGCTGCTCTCGTCGCAGGCCGTGCTGATCGGGCGCACGACGCCGCGCGAGGGTCGCGAGGAGCTGCTCGCCCGGCTCGAGCTGATGCTGACCGGCGTTGTCGCCGCGCGCCGCCGCCGCTACCTGATGCTGAACGCCCCGGGAGGGCAGCTCGCCGCGATCCGGGCGGTGCTGCCGGGGCTGGGCTCGCCCACCGTGCTGCCGCTCGCCGACGACGGGATGATCGCGGTGCACGCTGCCGTGGATGTCGACGGCGTGTGGGATCTGCTGCCGCGGCTGAAGGAGCTTGGCGCGACGTCGATCCTCGTCGTGCCGGTGGAGCGGCTGATCCCGTGAGGGGCGGCGCCAACCTCGATGACGCGATCCCGGTCGCCGTCGAGATCATCGGCGACGTGCGGGCCCGTGGCGATGCCGCGCTGCTTGACTGGTCAGAGCAGCTCGACCGCGAGCGGCCAGCCGCCGTGCGCGTCTCGGCCGAGCGCCTGGCCGCTGCGCGCGTGGACGACGACGTGCTGGCCGCGATCCGCGAGCTCGTGCGCGTCGTGCGCGAGTTCCACGCGCTCCAGTTCCCCGAGGACATCTCGGCCGAGCCGTACCCCGGCGTGCGCACCGAGCGCCGCTATCTGCCGCTCGGGTCGGTCGGCATCTACGTGCCGGGCGGCCGCGCGACGCTGCCATCGTCGCTGATCATGGCCGCCGTGCCTGCCCAGGTTGCGGGCGTCAAGCGCATCGCCGTCTGCTCGCCGCGGCCGGCCGAGGTCGTGCTTGCCACCGCCCGCGAGCTGGGGATCGACGAGGTCTACGCCGTCGGCGGCGCGCAGGCGATCGGTGCCATGGCGTATGGGACGGAGAGCATCGCGCCCGTCGACAAGATCGTCGGGCCGGGCAACCGCTGGGTGACCGCGGCCAAGCTGCTGGTCGCGAGCCACGTCGGCATCGACCTGCCCGCCGGGCCGAGCGAGGTGCTGATCGTCGCCGACGACACGGCGCGCGCCGACTGGGTCGCCGCCGATCTGCGCGCCCAGGCCGAGCATGGCCCCGACTCCGAGACGATCCTGGTCACGACGAGCGCCGTGCTGGCTGCGGAGGTGCGTCGCCTGCTCGAGGCGGACGACGCCGTGGGCGCCGGCGAAGGCGCGACGGGTGTCGCCAAGCAGGTGCAGATCGAGGTTGTCGCGACGCTCGACGCCGCGCTCGCCCGCGCCGACGACTATGCGGCCGAGCACCTCCAGCTGATGGTCGCCGACCCCGAGGCCGCGCTTGCACGCGTGCGCAACGCGGGCGCCATCTTCCTCGGCAACGAGGGCAGCGCGGTGATCGGCGACTACGCGGCCGGAACGAACCACGTGCTGCCCACCGGTGGCCTGGCGCGCGGCGCCGGTGGCCTGGGCCTGGAGGCGTTCCTCAAGCCGGTCGAGATCGTCCGCACGAACCGCGCCGGGCTGGCTGCGATGCGCCCCGTGGTGGCTGCGCTCTCGCGCGTCGAGGGCTTGCCGCTGCACGGCGCGGCCGTCGAGGCGCGCTTCGCGGACGAGGCATGAGCGGGCCCGTGCAGTCGCCTGCCGAGAGCGCCGCGGGCGGTCGTCGGCGTGACCTTCTGGCGTATCAGCGTGTTAGCGTGTTAGCATGATGAGCATGGATCCCGTGACGCCGGGGGCGCCCACGCCCCGCGAGACACCGCCTGCCTTCGCCCCGTACCGCTGGGCGACCCCGCTCGCCGACATCGCGGCGCGGCACGGGCTGCAGCCGGCGCAGATCCTCCGCTTCGACGGCAACGTGCCGCCGCTCCCCGGTGTGCCGCAGATCCCGCTCTCCGAGAGCTTCGCGCGCCTCAACGAGTACCCGGAGGGCAGCTACCGCGAGCTGCGCGAGGCGGCGGCCGCCTACGCCGGCGTTGCCGACCCGGAGTGCATCGTCGTGGGTGCCGGCGCCGACGACCTGATCGCCATCATCGCCCGGACGTATCTGGCGAAGGGCCGTCGCTCGATGATCGTGGCGCCGACGTACCCGGTGTACCGCATCGCCAGCCTCGTCGAGAACGCCTCGATCGCCGAGATCGGCACGCTCGACGCCGTGCAGTGCCGCGCCGCCGCGGTCGTGTGGCTCTGCAACCCGAACAATCCCACCGGCGAGAAGCTGTCCCCCGCCGAGATCGCGTCGTTTGCGCGGGCCCTGCCCGACACGCTGCTCGTCGTCGACGAGGCGTACGTCGAGTACGGCGGCGACACCGTCGTGCCGCTCGTCGCCGAGCTGCCGAACCTCGTCGTGCTGCGCACGCTCTCCAAGGCGTTCGGCCTGGCGGGGCTGCGCGTCGGGTACGCGATCGCGCAGCCGCAGGTTGCGGCCGAGCTCACCGCCCGGCGCTCGCCCGCGCCGATCACGATTCCGTCGGCGCGCATCGGCGCGGCCGCCCTGCGTAGCCCGCGCACCGACGTCGAGGAGACCGTCGCCGAGCGCGACCGCATCCGCGCCGCGCTGCTCGCCGCCGGCTACGACTGCCCCGAGTCGTTCGCCAACTTCATCTTCGTGCCGCTGGCAGCTGCCGCCGCGAAGGCCGACGAGCTGGAGGCACGCGGCCTGATGGTGCGCCGCTTCCCCAACGGCATCCGCATCACGCCGCGCCTGCCCGGCGACAACGACGTGCTGCTCGCCGCGCTGGGCGCGGGGGAGGAGGGCGCCGCCGACCGCGCCGCCGCCGAGGCCCGCCGCTCCGCCACCGTGATCCGCACCACCACCGAGACGGCGTTGCGCATCTCGCTGAAGCTCGACGGC
Source organism: Actinomycetota bacterium (assembly GCA_947507735.1). GTDB lineage: Bacteria > Actinomycetota > Thermoleophilia > Gaiellales > Gaiellaceae > CANFDS01. The sequence goes on along the minus strand of CANNRA010000183.1, from coordinate 553 downwards.
AAGGGCCGCGCGCGCGTGCTCACCGGCATCGGCTTCCTCGACCACCTGCTGACGCTGATGACGTTCCAGAGCGGCGCCGACCTCGACCTGCTCGCCGGCGGCGACCTCGACGTGGACGAGCACCACACCGTCGAGGACGTGCTCGCCGCGCTCGGCGACGCCTACGGGCAGGCGCTTGGCGCCCGCAGCGGTGTCACGCGCTACGGCTCGGCCGTCGTGCCGATGGACGAGGCGCGCGCCACCGCGGCCGTCGACCTCGTCAAGCGGCCGCACGCCGAGATAGCACTCGCCTTCACCGGCGACCGCGTCGGCGGCCTCGCGCTGACGCTGCTGCCGCACGCCCTGGAGCGCTTCACGATGCAGGCCGGCTTCACGGTGCACATCGACGCCGCAGGCGACGACGACCACCACGTCGCCGAGGCGGCGTTCAAGGCGCTCGGCCGCGCGCTCAAGCAGGCGTGCGAGGTCACGTCGACCGGCGTGCGCTCGACCAAGGGCGAGGCGTGACGGCCCAGGCTCCCGGCCCGGGCGGCTCCGCCCTGCGCGCCGTGCT
>CANNRA010000182.1 GCA_947507735.1 Actinomycetota bacterium | reverse complement strand
TCCCGGCCCAGACGACGTCCTCGGGCGAGGCGGGGGTTCCCGGCGGCACGGCGTCTGCGACGGCGGCGGCCTCGACGTAGGCGGCGACGCCTCGGGCCAGGTTCTCGTGCAGCTGGGTGCGCTCCTCGTCGGTCAGCGGCCGGCCGAAGCGGGCCTCGAGCTCGGCCTCGATGCGCGCGGCCTCGCTCACGAGCCCTGCCCGATCCACTCTTCGCCGCCCGCGTAGACCTCTTTCTTCCAGAGCGGGACGCGCACCTTCAGCTCGTCGATCGCCTCGTGGCAGGCTGCGAGCGCGTCGGCGCGGTGGGGTGACGAGATGGCGATGACGATGCTGGGCTCGCCGATCTCGACGCGCCCGAGGCGATGGGTCATGGCGACGCGGGTCAGCCCGCGGCGGCTCGCCAGCTCGGTGGCGATCTCAGCCATGCACTTCTCGGCCATGCCGTCGTAGCCCTCGTAGTCGAGGTACAGCACCGTGCGTCCGCGCGAGTGGCGGCGCACCGTGCCCAGGAACGCGGCAACGGCGCCGGCCTCGTCGTCGCTCGCCGCGGCGAGCACGGTCTGCGGGTCGATCGGGTCGTGCGTCAGCAGGAAGGGGCCGAGCACGGGCGTGGGGGCCGCGTCGCCGCTGCCGCCGGAGACGGGCGGGATCAGCGCCACCTCGTCGCCGGGCGCCAGCACGACGTCCTGCTCCACGTAGTCCTTGTTGCGCGCGTAGAGGAGCCCCTTCGGCTCGACGCCGAGCTCGAGCAGCGCCCAGACGTCGCGCACGCGCGCGCCCGCGGGCAACTCGAACGGGCGGGAGCCCCAGCCGGCCTGCTCGCGCAGCCCTGCGAACAGGCGCACGGTCACCGGAATCGTCCCATCGCTCATGCGGGGAAGCCTAGTGCAACCGGCCCGGGCCGCTGCCGCGGCCACCGTGCTGTCACGCCGGCCGCGGCATCGCCTCCCCGGCGGCCGCCCGCCCTTGCGAAGTAAAGTGGGCGGCATGGCGACTACTCCCGACCGGCGCGTGCTCGACTCGGGCATCGAGATCAAGCCCGTCTACACCGCGTCCGACGTTCCCGGCCTGAACCTGGAGGCGCCCGGCGAGGCCCCCTTCACCCGTGGGCCGTACAAGGACATGTACCGCGGCCGGCCGTGGACGATCCGCCAGTACGCGGGCTTCTCGAGCGCGGAGGAGTCGAACCAGCGCTACCGCTTCCTGCTCGACCGCGGGCAGACCGGCCTCAGCGTCGCCTTCGACCTGCCCACGCAGCTCGGCTACGACTCCGACGACCCGCGCTCGCTGGGCGAGGTGGGCCGCACCGGCGTCGCCATCGACTCGCTGGCCGACATGGAGCTGCTGTTCGCTGGCATCCCGCTCGACAAGGTGTCGACGTCGATGACGATCAATGCGCCGGCCTCGATCCTGCTGCTGCTCTACGCGCTCGTCGGCGAGCAGCAGGGCGTCACGGGGACGCAGCTGCGCGGCACCGTGCAGAACGACATCCTCAAGGAGTACATCGCCCGCGGGAACTACATCTTCCCGCCGAAGCCGTCGATGCGGCTGACCACCGATCTCTTCGCCTACTGCCAGGCCGAGATCCCCGCCTGGAACACGATCTCGATCTCCGGGTACCACATCCGTGAGGCCGGCTCGACCGCCGACCAGGAGCTCGCCTTCACGATCGCCAACGGCATCGCCTACTGCGAGGCCGCCATCGCTGCGGGCCTCTCGCCCGACACCTTCGGCGAGCGCCTCTCCTTCTTCTTCAACGCGCACAACAACTTCTTCCAGGAGGTCGCCAAGTTCCGGGCGGCCCGCCGCATCTGGGCGAAGGTGATGGCCGAGCGCTTCGGTGTCACCAACCCGAAGGCGCTGGCGCTGCGCTTCCACACGCAGACGGGCGGCTCGACGCTGGCCGCCCAGCAGCCGGAGAACAACATCGTGCGCGTCGCCATCCAGGCGTTCGCAGCGGCCTGCGGCGGCACCCAGAGCCTGCACACGAACGGCTTCGACGAGGCGCTTGCCCTGCCCACCGAGCGGTCGGCGCGGATTGCCCTGCGCACGCAGCAGATCATCGCCAACGAGTCCGGTGTCACCGACACTGCCGACCCGCTCGGTGGCTCGTACTTCATCGAGGCGCTCACCGACGAGCTCGAGGCGAAGGCCCTGGAGCTGATCGCGCGGATCGACGAGATCGGCGGCGCCGTCGAGGCGGTCGATCGCGGCTTCATCCAGGAGTACATCGAGGATGCCGCCTACGCCTACCAGCAGGCGGTCGAGGACGGCAGCACGGTGATCGTCGGTGTCAACTCGTTCATCGAGGAGGACGCCTACGCGGTCGAGCTGCAGCGGATCGACCCGGCCGGCGAGCAGCGCCAGGTGGAGCGCACGGCGAGGGTGCGCGCCGGCCGCAACGCCGAGGCCGCGGCAGCCGCCCTGGCCGAGGTGCGTCGCACCGCCGAGGGCACCGGCAACCTGCTCGTGCCGATGCGCGAGGCCCTGCGTGGCTACTGCACGATCGGCGAGATCTGCAACGAGCTGCGTGCCGCCTGGGGCATGTACGACTCGCTGCGCGCGAGCCGCTAGCCCGTCGTCGGCAGCGGCCGGCCGACGAGCGCAACGAGTGGCGGTGCCCCCGTGCCCAGCGAGTGGGTGAGCAGCATGTGCACGGCGAGCGGCACAACCTCGCCCGTGGCGAGGTTGAGGAAGTCCCACCGGCCCGACCAGGTGCCCGTCTCCAGCAGCACCGGGGTGATCTCCGGCAGCCACCGTCGTGTCTCCTCGGTGAGCACGGCGAGCGGCGAGATAGCGGTGATGTCGGCGTCAGCGGCGATGCCGATCAGCGCCCTGCCTGCGGCGTTGAGCAGGCTGAACTTGTCGCCGAGGTTCGCCAGCGAGACGTAGTTGGACGAGTGCTGGGTAAGCGCGAACAGCCCCCGCGCCTCGAGCTCGACTCGCTGCAGTTCCGTCACGTCGTGCAGCATCCAGAACAGCAGCGGTCGGCCGGCGACGTTCGATTGCCACGAGGAGACCTCGACCGTGCGCGACTCGCCGCCGCGGCGGTGCAGCACTGCGCGGAGCCTGGTGATCGACCCGTGTGTCGCCACCGCCGCTGCGACGTGCTGAACGACGTCGGGGATGGCGGTCACGCCGAGCTCGTCGAACGTCTTGCCGATCAGCTCGTCGACGGGGATGCCGGAGAGCTCGGCGTAGGCGGCGTTCGCGTCGGCGATCAGGCCGGACTCCGGCTCCGTCACGGCGAGGGCGAGCGGGCTGGAGTGGAAGATCTCGCTGACCAGCCGCTCGGCATCGCGGAGCGAGGCGTAGACCGAGGGAGCGGGGCCAGCCGCCAGGCCGCCCAGGAAGCGCAGGGCAGGCGCCGCATCGTCCGGCGATCCCGCGCCCCGCTTGATCTCGGCGATCGTCGCCTGCAGCTCGTTGGCCTGGAAGAGCACGGCGCGGGCGGCGTCCAGCACGGCCTGCCCGGCAACGGTGAGCGTCACGCCCTGGGTGGTGCGGTGGAGCAGCGCGACACCGACGATGGCCTCGAGGTTGCGCAGGCGCTTCGAGGCCGCTGCGCGTGTGACGCCCAGCTCGGCTGCCGCTGCCGCCACCGTGCCCAGGGCGGCAGTGCGCGCGAGCGTCTCCAGCTCGACCAGGTCGGGGCGGCGAAGCGGTGGCATCGCTGGCGATCATCGCTCACCCTGGGCCGCGGACGCAACTTTTTTTTGCGAAGCCTGGTCTGAAGTGGCACCTACCGCGGCTCCCGGGGGAGAGTAACGTCCTGAACAGTGACGCATACAGACGGCACATTGATTGCGAGTGCGCGCGCGGTGCCGCTGCGCGTCCTCGTCGTCGACGACGATCCGGTTCTGCTCAAGCTTGCCCGGCGCGTGCTGGAGCGCGCAGGCTTCTTCGTGGATGTCGCCGCCGGTGGGCAAGCGGGCGTCGACATGCACCGCGTGGCCAGCACGCCCTATGACGTGGTGGTGCTCGACCTGGCGATGCCCGGGATGCGCGGCGAGGTCGCCTTCGCGGTCATGCGCCTGCTCCGCCCCTTGCAGGCCTTCATCGTGGCGAGCGGTGAGATCACCAAGGAGATCGAGCACACCATGAGCCGCCACGGCAACATCAGCTTCCTGCCGAAGCCCTACGGGAACGCGCAACTCGTCGACTTCGTGCGCGTCGCTACCGCCTAGAGCCGAGAGCGCGCCGCCGCGCCCGCTAGCCTCGGCGCGTGCGCATCCTGCTCGTCAGCCAGATGTATCCCGGCGCGGCCGACCCCGACCTCGGCGTGTTCGTCAAGGACATCGAGACGGCGCTCGTCGCGCGCGGCCACAGCGTCGCGCGCGCCGTGCTCGACCGGCGGGCGGGCGGGAAGCTGCGTCACCTGGCGCTGGCCTGGGCCGCCGTTGTGCAGGCCCGCCGCTTCCGGCCCGACGTCGTCTACGGCCACTTCCTGGCGCCGGCCGGGGCCTCGGCGGCTGCTGCGTC
>CANNRA010000181.1 GCA_947507735.1 Actinomycetota bacterium | reverse complement strand
CGGGGCAGGTGCCGGAGCTGCAGGCGCAGCGAGAGCCGCCGGCGCAGCAGCGGGGGCAGCAGCGACAGGGACAGCGGGGGCGCTCGGCGCGGGTGTGGAAGCCGCGGCGACGGTTACGGCGCCGTTGGCGTGGCCGTTGCCGCGCGCTGCGAGCAGCTGCGCGAGCCCGGGCACGCTGGCGACGGCGGCGGGATCACCGCTCTCGAAGAGGGCCCTCCACTCGGGCGCAACGCTGCCCGGGTCATCGAGGTACTCCTCGAGGAGCATGCCGGCGTAACCGGCGTTCGTTGCGTCCAGTTCAGCGCGGCTCATGAGCTGTGTTGTACCAATCCGAAGGGGAGCCGCGGCCGTGCGGCATCCCTCCGGCGATCGGCAGGGTGCGGTGCGGCTGGAGCGGTGCGCGGCCGAGCAGCCGCACTCCGGCTACCAGATCTCGTGCTCGAGCACGACGGCGATCACCATGCCGACGAACCAGCTCGTCCCGGCGATGATCACGGCTGCGGTGGCGAGCCGATGGAACTTCCCACCGACCATGACGCAGGCCATCGCGATGAGGAAGGCGGGCAGGGCGAGACGGATCGGGCTGTACGGAATGCCGATCAGCGCGACGGCGATCGCTGCGGCCGACAGGAAGCCGGCGAGCGTTTCAATCGGGCGGATGCGTGCAGCAGGCGTTGCGTCAGTCATTTGGCGTGAGTCCTCGTTGTGGCGGCACGGGAACCGCGCGTCTCGCGGCGCGCAGGGCCGCCGTGCGAAGGACGGGGCCGGCGCCGATTGTACTGGTAGTGCCGCCAGGGCTTCCAGGGGCTCGGGAGCGGCTCCGTCTCGGCGGCTTCGACCTCGTGCGGTCGGGGTGGTTCCGCCTTGATGGCGTAGTAGATGACCGTCCCGATGTAGAGCATTGGGAGCTTGAGGATCACCATCATGAAGATGATCGTCCAGGCCATCGGCAGTGAGTCTAGGTAATCCGGCGGGCGGGCGATCTCCGGCCTCAGCGGAAGTGCCGCGCCTCGTCGCGGCGATAGGCGAAGCGCGCGACGAGCGCAAAGGCAGCACCCCAGCCTGCGAGCGCGGCTAGTGAGCCGAGCCGCCACGCCCCCGCCCCGACCGCTCCGGCGACAAGATCGTTCCAGCTCCGGGTGGGCATGAGCGGCGACAGACGGCGTGCGACGCCGTGCAGGCCCTCCGGCCCCGTCCAGAGCCCGCCCAGGTAGGCCAGTCCGAAGTAGATGAGGTTGGCGAGAGGAAGCGCCGCCCTCGGCGAGAGCAGGTAGCCGAGCGCAATGCCGAGCAGACCGAACGGCAAGGCCCCGACGGTGAGCGCCGCCGCGAGACGCAGCCAGCCTGTCACCCCGATCGAGACGCCGCCGCACCCGAGCGCGACCCCGATCACGGCGAGCGCCGCTGCAGCCGCAAACAGCACCGCCGACCCGAGTCGACCCGCGAAGCGCTGCCAGGGCGCCACAGGCAGCACGCGCAGATAGAGCTGCCACGGGAGCGCGCGCTCCTGCGCGATGCCGACACCAAACTGGAAGAAGACCACACCGAAGACGGCGAACGCCGCGTACCCCGCGGTGACCGCAGCGGCCTGCCCGGGCGCGACGCTCCGCCCGAAGAGCAGGAAGAAGAGGGCCGGAAAGCCCAGTGTCGGCACGACGAAGCCGGGGTGGCGTGCGAGCTCGACGGTCTCGGCCCGCAGGTAGGCGAACGCCAGCGCGGCCGGCTGGAGATTGGCGCCGGGGCGGGTCGCGGTCAACCGTCTAGGGCAGGCGACCTGTCTCATCCCGGGCCGCCTCCGTCCCCGTCGGCCGCCGTCAGCGCGATGACCGCCTCCTCGAGGCGTGCCCGCCCCACCTCGAGCCCGGCGAGCGAGTGCTGTCCGGCAACCAGCGCCTGCAGCACCGGCGCAGGGTCGACCGCGAAGAGGACGATTCCGCTGCCGCTGGGCTCGCTGCGCACAACGCCCGGAAGTACCACGCCGGGGTCGCAGGCGAGGGTGATGCGGGCCAGGCCCGCGCGGGCGCGGATCGCCGGCACGTGGTCCTCCGCGACGACCCGGCCGGCACTCAGCACGACGACCCGGCGGGCGAGCGCCTCGACCTCGTCGAGGTGGTGGCTCGTGAGCAGCAGGGTGCCACCGGCATCGACGTAGTCGCGCAGGCCGGCCCAGGCGAGGCGGCGTGCCTCAACATCGAGGAAGCCGGTCGGCTCGTCGAGGACGACCGCCGTCGGGCGCCCGACGAAGGCAAGCGCCAGCGCGAGGCGGCGCTGCTCACCACCGGAGAGGCCGCCGGTCTGGCGGCGGGCGAGCGCTCCGAGACCGAAGCGCCCGAGCAGCGCACCGGCGGGCTCCGGGTCGGAGAAGTGACGCGCCACGAGCCGGACGATCTCGTCGACGCGCAGGGTCGCGGGGAAGCCGCTCGCCTGAGGTGTCAGGCCAAGCCGGGCACGGGCGGCGCGATCACGCGGGTCACGGCCGAAGAGGCGCACGACGCCAGCGTCGGGGCGGCGCAGGCCGACGAGCAGCGAGAGCGCCGTCGTCTTGCCGGCGCCGTTGGGGCCGAGCAGCGCCACCGCCTCGCCCTGCTCCACGCGGAGCGAGAGACCGTCGAGCGCCGTCTCGCCGCGGAAGCGCTTGACGACGGCGTCCAGCACGGCGACCGGCTCTGCGCGCGCGGCGCCGGTCACGCCCCCGCCACGCTCTCGCAGGCCAGCAGCGTCAGGTTGTAGGCGCCGTGAGCAGCCATCGCCGCAACCAGGCGACCGCTGACGGCGAACACAGTGCCAAAGGCCACTCCGGTCAGCACCTGAGTTGCCATGCGCCGGCGCAGCGGGCCGTGCACGGCCCCGAAGAGCAGCGCTGCGAGCACCAGCGACCCGCCCGTCCCGGCGACCGTCCCAACCGCCGCCTGGACAGCGCCGCGCCACACGACCTCCTCGCATGCCGCGGCAACGACGAGCACCGCTGCGAGCCCGACGCTGGTCGCGAGGCGCCGCCGACCAGGGCACCGCCGCACGTCGCCCGTGACGAGCGCGAGCGCGATCCGGGCAAGGACGACACCGGAGATGCCGCCGACCGCCAGCGCGGCCGGCACACAGACCCGCGCCCGCGGCGGATCAGGGAGTCCGGCCGCGCAGACGCCACCCGCGAGCAGCGCGAGGACTGCGAGGCCGAGCCAGGGACGGCGCGTCACGCCTCGTCCCGGCCGGCCGCGAACGCGTGAACGACCGACTCACGGACGCCATCGACGCCGAGCAGGCGCTCGAGCTCGCGGTCGAGGTAGCCGCCGAGTGGCACCGTGCGGATTCCAGCCGCCGCCCCGGCAACGAGGGCGCCCTGGACGACGTGCCCTGCCTCGAGCAGCACGTGCCGGTAGGCGCGCGGCCCGTACTTGACCCGTGACCGGGCGAACGTCGCGACGAGCGCGACCACGAGAGCTGCCGATGCCGCCAGCTCCTGCTGGTAGATGCAGCGGGCAAGTGCGTTGCCAAGTCCCTCGGCCGGTGAGCCTGCAACCTGCTCGAGCGCGTGCCGCTCGGGGTCGTAGCGGTATACGCCCTCGCTGAGGCCGCTGCAGCGAACGGGCAGCACGTAGAGGTCGAGCGGGAAAAGTCCGCCGCCGGAGGGTGCTACACGGCCGGAGATCGGCGTTCCGGCGGGACCCTCGATCGTGCCGGTGATGCCAGACGCCGCGGCGAGCAGCAGCGACAGATCGTCGAGCGAGAGAGCACCACCGCCCAGCTGCGACGTCGACCGGCGTGCGTTCACGGCGTCGCGCAGCGACAGCTCCGGCCACGCGGGCGCAGGCAGCTTGCTGGCCGCGCGGTAGGGGTGGCGACGCACGGGCCTGCTGGCGGCAGCGCGCAGGGCAGGCTCGGCGGCGAAGCGGCGCAGCTCGGCGAGCTGGAGCGCAGCGAGTGCCGGTTCCAGCTTGGAGGCTGCGTGGTACAGCTCGGCCGGATCGTCGAGCGCGACGGGCGCCACGGCCCGCGAGGCGTTCGGTGCGCCCAGGACGCTGTCAGGGGAAGGGGTGCGGATCGGGGTTCACCTCCTCGAGGCAGAGCGGTCGTGGGAGCAAGCCGGCGTCAGAGGCGCCTGTGAGCAAGCGCGGGACGCCGAGGAAGCGCAGTCCGTGCGCTGCATCGAGCGGGCACAGCTCCGGGCAGAGCGCACGGACGACCCGCAGACCAGCATCGGCGATGTCGATGCTGGTCAGGTCGGCGACGTAGGCGGTGCCACCCCGGGCTGCGATCCGCGCGCACAGCGACGCCAGCAGCCCGGCCGGGTCGTCGCCGTCGAGCGACGGCAGGTCGCCAACGTGGCGGCGCTCAGGGGACGCGGTGAGGAAGGCGAGCGCCGCGGCCCGGCGCGGATCGGCGTAGAAGAGGACACGGTCGTCGAACGCCTCCAGGTCGGAGCCGTCAGCGGCGAAGCGGCGGTCGCCGCGCTGGCGGGTGAAGGCACGGGCGGCAGCGAACGCCGCGTGGGCCTCGG
>CANNRA010000180.1 GCA_947507735.1 Actinomycetota bacterium | reverse complement strand
GCGCCGCTCGTCGCCCTGGCGGGGGCCTGCCTCGGGCTCGGCATCGCGCCAGGCCTGCTGCTGCCGGAGCTCGTCGAGCTGGCGCCCGGCACCGAGAGGGTGGGGCGGACGGTGGGTCTCAGCGCGCCCGGCACCGGCGGCTTGCACGCGCCGGCCGTCGCGGCGCTCGTGCTCGGCCTCGCGGTGGTGCTGCTTCTCGCACGCGGCCGTCGCGTCGCTGCACCCGCACCTGTGTGGGCGTCGGGGCAGCGCCTCGTGCCGGAGCTGCGCTGGACGTCGGCGGGCTTCACGAAGACGCTGCGGCTGATCCTCGAGGCGGTGCTGCGGCCGACGCGCGAGATCGTTCTGCGCCGGGAAGGCGGCGTGCTCGTCGGGGCGTCGTACACGGGCGGCGTGCCACACCTCTTCGACACCGTGCTCGCCACGCCGATCCGCCACACGCTGACGGCCGCGGCCCTGGTAGCCCGGCGCGTCCAATCGGGAAGCCTGCGCGGATATGTCGCGACACTGATAGCACTCGTCGCGCTGGCGCTGGTGCTGGCCCGTTCCGGGGCGCTCTCGTGATGGGGCAGCGCACGTGACCGCGGCAACCGCCATCGCCGGCGTGGCGCAGATCGCTGGCGGTCTCCTGCTGGCGCCGCTCGTCCCCGGCATCACGCAGTCGCTGAAGGCGTTCCTGCAAGGCCGCCGCGGCCCGACCCCGCTGCAGCCCTACCGCGAGCTGCGCCGGCTCTGGCGCCGCTCCACGGTCCAGCCAGAAGGGACGACGCTGATCTACGTGCTGGCACCCGCGGTCGTCGCGGCGGCGCTAGCCACGACGCTGCCAATGCTGCCGGTCGGCGGCCTCTCGCCCGGCTGGCCGTTCGGCAACGACGTGATAGCACTCGTCGGTCTCCTCGCGCTGGCCCGCTTCGCGCTCACGCTCTCGGCCTGGGACACGGGCAGCGGCTTCTCGCTGATGAGCGCCGCCCGCGACCTGAGCTTCGCCGTCTTCGTCGAGGGACTGCTGCTGGCGACGCTGCTCGTGGCGACGCTGCCGGGCGGCTCGACCTCGCTGCTGTCGCTCGCCGACGCCGCTAACGGCTGGGCGATCTGGGAGCGGCCGCTGCACTGGTGCAGCCTCTTCGCCTTCGGCCTGGTCGCCGTCGCCGAGACAGGTCGACTGCCCGTGGACAGCCCCGACACCCACCTCGAGCTGACGATGATCCACGAGGGGCCGCTGCTGGAGTACGCCGGCCGCGACCAGGCGCTGCTGCAGTGGGCAGGCGCAGCGCGCCACTGGGTCATCGCGGTGATCGGCGCCGAGGTCTTCCTGCCGCACGCGGGCGGCACGTGGTGGCGGCTGGCGACGCTGCCGCTCGGCGTGCTGGCCTTCTGCGGTGCCCTCGCCCTGGCCGAGACGTGGGTCGCGAAGCTGCGCATCCTGCGCGTGCCGCGCTACCTCGCGGCTGCTGGCGTGCTGTGCGTGGTCGGGCTCGTCAGCTGGTTCGTCGGTGGAGGCGCGGCGTGAACGGCGGCGTCGCCTGGATCCTGGTCGCCCTCGGCCTCGCAACGGTGATCGTGCGACGGCGCTCGGCAGCGATCGTCCTCGTCACAGCGCAGTCGATCGCGCTCGGCGTGGCTGCGTTCGCCCTGGCCGGCGGCCGCGACGCCGAGTTCAAGGTCGCGAGCGCGGCGCTCGTGCTGAAGGGCGTCGTTCTGGGCGCCGCGCTCGGCTGGACGATGCTGCGCACCCGCGAGCCGCTGCCCGTCGCCGAGGGCATCCCCGCCGCCGTCCGATTGATCATGGCCGTGGTGCTCGCGCTGGGTGCCGCAGCGCTCGTGCCGTCGTTCGGGATCGCGGCGACCGACGGCGACGCGACCGTGGCGCTGGTCGCGATCGGCGCGGCGATCGTCCTGCTGCGCCGCTCCACCCTGCTGCAGGCGCTTGGCCTGATCGTTGCCGAGAACGGCGTGGCGATCGCGGCTACCTCCGCGCACCGCGGCCTGCCGATCGTCATCGAGCTCGGGTTCGTCTTCGACGTGATCGTCATCGTCGCCGTGGCGGTCGCGGTGCACGAGCGCATCCACGACGAGTTCGGCAGCGGCGATACCGGGTTGCTGCGAGGCCTACGTGACTAGCGCCGCCGCCCTGCTCGCGGTCGTCACCCTTGCGCTGCCCGGCGGCACGGCGCTCGCGCTGCTCCTGCTGCCGCTGCCCGCACGCGCGCTCGACGCGCTGCACCGGATCGCCTCGCTCGCCACCGCGACCGTTGCGCTCGCCCTCGCCGTCGTCGCCCTCGCCCGCCCGGCCTTCCCGTACCGGGATGGCGCGTTCCTCGTCGATGCGGCCTCCGGCGTCTACCTCGGCGTGATCGCGATTGTCGGACTGCTTTCTGCGCTCGTCTCACCCGCCTACCTCGCCTCCGACGGCAAGGGCTTCTTCCGCACGGGCCGCGCACGCGCCTGGTACTACCTCGGCTTCCACGCCTTCTGGGCCCTCCTGCTTGCAATCCCGATCGTCGGCAACCTCGGCGTCGCCTGGCTGCTCGTGGAGGCGACCACGGCCGCGTCGGCGCTGCTCGTGGCCCACAGCGGCAAGCCGAGCGCGCTCGAGGCAGGCTGGAAGTACCTGGTGCTAACCACGGTGGGACTGACGGTCGCGCTGCTCGGCATCGTCATCCTCTTCGTCGCCTCGCCAGCGAGCCAGGGCTTCGCGTCGCTCGACTGGGGCCGGCTCCCCGGACTGGCCGCTGGCGTTCCGCACGAGACAGTCCTCGTCGCGTTCGTGTTGATCCTGGTCGGCCTCGCCGCAAAGATCGGCTGGGCGCCCGTCCACAACTGGCTCCCCGACGCGCACTCGGAGGCGCCACCGCCCGTCAGCGCGCTGCTCTCGGCGGCGCTGCTGCCCACCGTCATGCTCGTCGCGTGGCGCGTCCGCGGCGCGCTCGACCCCGCCGTCGGCGGCAGCGCGTCACGCATCGTGTTCCTCGGCTTCGGGCTGGCCTCGCTGGCCGTCGCCATTCCGTTCCTCTGGCGCCCGCTCGCCTGGAAGCGGCTGCTGGCGTACTCGAGCCTGGAGCACATGGGCGTGCTCGCTCTGGGTATCGGCTTTGCCCATCCGATCGCGATCGCAGGGGTGCTGCTGCACGTGGCGGGCCACGCCTTCGCGAAGGCGCTCGGCTTCTACGCAGCAACCCCGTTGCTGTGGCACCAGCCCGGCGCCGCGCGACGGCTGCCGACCGGCCTCGCGCGCACGAGCGTGCCCACCGCAGGCGCCGTCGGCGTCTCGCTGGCGGCACTCTCGGGACTGCCGCCATCACCGCTCTTCTTCAGCGAGCTGTTCATCCTGCTCGGCGGCGTGTACGCCCACCAGCTGTGGGTCGTCGCGATTGCGGGCGTGCTGCTCGCGCTCGGCTTCCTCGGCCTTGCAAACGCGCTGATCGAAGGCCTGGTCGGACGAGCGCGCAGCGGCGGCAAGGCGGTCGCAGCGCGACCGGTGATAGCACTGACGGTGCTGCTCGGCGGGCTGCTTGCCGGCCTCTCGGCCTCGGCGCTCTTCCTGCCCGGCTCCGGCATCGTCGATGCGATCGCGCGGTGGGCGCTGTGAGCGACACGCTGCAGATCGAGCGCGTGGACGCCACGACCTGGCGCGACGCGTGCTCGTCCGCCGCCCGCGACGGCTGGCGCTTCAGCTCGCTGCACGCCGCCGCCGGCGAGGTACGCGCGCTCTTCGTCCGCGCTGCCGACCAGCGGCTGCTCACGTGCACAGCGCACCCCGACGCCGCGGGCAACCTGGCGGTACCGACGCTCGTTGACCTGTTCGCTGCGGCTGGCTGGGACGAGCGCGAGGCGCACGACCTGCACGGCATCGGCTTCACGGGCCACACGCCGCTGCGCCCGCTCGTCCGCCACAGCGACGACCTCACACAGTGGACGGTTCCCGTCGCCGGCGAGGACGTGCACCAGGTCGCTGTCGGCCCGGTGCACGCGGGCGTCACCGAGTCGGGCCACTTCCGCTTCCACGTCGTCGGCGAGCGCGTCATCCATGTCGACCTGCGCCTCTTCCACAAGCACCGGGGCCTGGAGCGGGCCGCCGAGGGCCTGCCGGTGGCCGACGCGATCGCCTATGCCCAGCGCGCCTGCGCGGCCTGCGCCGTCACCAACACGGTCGCGTACGCCCAGGCGGCAGAGCAGGGCCTCGGGCTCTGGCCCGACGCTGCGCTCGCGCGCGAGCGGACGCTGCTGCTGGAGCTGGAGCGGCTGTACAACCACCTGAATGACATCGCCGCGATCTGCGGCGGCGTCAGCTTCGCCGCGGGCGGGATGGCATTCCAGGCGCTCAAGGAGCAGGCCCAGCGCGTCAACGCGACGCTCACCGGTCACCGCTTCCTGTTCGGGAGCGTTGCGGTCGGCGAGGGGCGCCTCCGCATCGACGCCGGCCTGGCGCAGGCGGCCCGCGAGGAGCTCCGCTCGATTCAGGCTCAGGCCGATCGCGCCTGGCGCGCGATCCTCTTCAACGGCTCCGT
>CANNRA010000179.1 GCA_947507735.1 Actinomycetota bacterium | reverse complement strand
TCCGGACAACGCTTGCCCCCTACGTATTACCGCGGCTGCTGGCACGTAGTTAGCCGGGGCTTCTTCTGAAGGTACCGTCACCCTCTGGGCTATTAACCCGAGTGGCTTCTTCCCCCCTGAAAGTGGTTTACAACCCGAAGGCCTTCGTCCCACACGCGGCGTCGCTGCATCAGGCTTTCGCCCATTGTGCAAGATTCCCCACTGCTGCCTCCCGTAGGAGTCTGGGCCGTGTCTCAGTCCCAGTGTGGCTGATCGTCCTCTCAGACCAGCTACGGATCGTCGCCTTGGTGGGCCTTTACCCCGCCAACTAGCTAATCCGCCGCAGGCTCGTCCTCGGCCAGAGGCCTAAGCTACCTTTTCTCACAGGTCATAAAACCCGTGAGGCTATCCGGCATTAATCCGAGTTTCCCCGGGCTATTCCGGTGCCGAGGGTGGATTACCCACGTGTTACTCACCCGTTCGCCACTTTCCCCATTCCCGAAGGAATGGTTCTCGTTCGACTTGCATGTGTTAAGCGCGCCGCCAGCGTTCGTCCTGAGCCAGGATCAAACTCTCCGTGAAGAGTGTTTCGCCCCTAAGGGCGATCTCTTCCTTCGAGCGTGAACTGTCTTGCTCAAAGGCCGTGTCCCGAAGGACACGGTAACTATTGGTCATATTCCTCGCAGGCATGCCGAAGCACACCGTTGAGGTCTCAACGTAAACGCACGCTGCTGAGTTTTCAAAGACCGGCGCCCAGACGGGCAAAACTGTGTTCGTCCCGCAAAAAAGCCTCCGACCCAGCGGAGGCTCATCTCCCGATTTGAAGCGGTAAACCCCGTTTCAGTGGATGAGCCTTTGTTGTCTCCGCGTAGTGGTTGCTAACCCTTCTGCGTTACACCCCAGTACCTGCGGGCCGAGTAACTATAGCAAGTGTTTTTACGGTGTCAAGAGGACAACCGCGCGAACCGTCTTTTCCCTGCTTGTAGCACCTTTCCAACCAATTCTGCACGCGGCTGGTCGAGCCCGGAGAGTACCTGCCCGTCGAGCTTGACGCCACCCTGCGTGATCAGGCGCCGTGCCTCGCTGGACGAGGCAATACCCAGGGCCTCCACGAGCAGTGCCGGCAGGTGGACGCTCTCGCCCGGGGGAAGCTGCACCTCGGGCACGTCCTCCGGCGCGCGGCCCTCGCGCACGACGCGCGTGAAGTGCGCCTCCGCGCGCGCGGCTGACCCGTCCCCGTGCGAGCGCGCCACGACGAAGCGCGCCAGGCGCAGCTTCACGTCCATCGGCTCGCCAGCACCGGGCGCAGTTGCCTCGCGCCAGTCGTCCGCCTCCATGACGAGACGGTAGTACTCGGGCAGCGCCTCGTCCGAGATCCGCATCGTCTTGCCGAACTGCTCCTCCGGGCTCTCGGTGAGGCCGATGTAGTTGCCGTACGAGGATGACATCTTGCGGCCGTCGGTGCCAAGCAGGAGCGGCGTCGTCAGGCAGACCTGCGGCTCGAGGCCGTAGGCGGTCTGCACCTCGCGGCCGGCGAGCAGGTTGTAGAGCTGATCGGTGCCGCCCAGCTCGACGTCGGCCTTGACGGCGACGGAGTCGTAGGCCTGCATCAGCGGGTAGAGCAACTCGGAGACGGAGATCGGCGCCTGCTCGGCCAGCCGCTTGGTGAAGTCGTCGCGCTCGAGCAGGCGGCTGACGGTGATCGTGCGCGTGAGGCGGACGATCGCGGCAAAGTCGAGCTCCTTCAGCCACTCGCCGTTGTAGTGCACCTCGGTGCGCTCGCGATCGATGATCTGGAAGGCCTGCTCCACGTACGTGCGCGCGTTGGCGTCGATCTCGTCGTCGGTGAGGATGGGGCGCTCCGACGAGCGCCCCGATGGATCGCCGATGCGCGTCGTGTAGTCGCCGATGATCAGCACGCCGATGTGGCCCTCGCGCTGGAAGGCGGCCATCCGCTGCAGCGGGATCGCGCGGCCGACATGGATGTGCGGGCTGGTGACGTCGATGCCGAGCTTGATGCGCAGCGGCTTCCCCTTCGCCAGCTTGCGGGCGAGGTCGCCCTCCGGCAGGACGTGGACGGCGTTGCGCGTGACGTCGTGGAGGGCCATCGGAGCGGGAGCATAGCCGGGCGGTCGAGACGAAAGGCCGTACAATCGCCCGGTCGTGCGTGTCCGTAAGCGAAGTGAAGTGAAACCGCGGGGGCGCAGCTGGCGCGTTCGCAGGCTTCGCCTCGCCGTCGTGCTGGTGATCCTGGCCGTGCTCGGCAGCGGGGCGGCCGCGCTCGGCATCGTCACGGCAGTCGGCAGCAAGCTGCCGCAGCTCGACCCGGCGCGCCAGACCGCCCTCCCCCGGGACGGCGTGATCCTGGCTCGTGACGGCCACACCGTGCTGGCGGTGCTGCGCGGCGACCAGGCGCGCATCGTCGTGCCCTCCGACAAGATCTCGCCGCTGATGAAGCAGGCGATCGTCGCCGTCGAGGACCGGCGCTTCTTCGAGCATCGCGGCATCGACCTGCGCGGCATCGGGCGCGCCCTCTGGGACGACATCGTTGCCGGGCGGGCCGTGCAGGGCGGCTCGACGATCACGCAGCAGCTCGTCAAGAACTCGTACGTGACCAACGAGAAGACGGTGGCACGCAAGCTGAAGGAGGCGGCCCTCGCCTGGCAGCTGGAGCAGCGCTGGACGAAGGATCGGATCCTCACCGCCTACCTCAACACCATCTACTTCGGGAACGGCGCCTACGGGATCCAGCAGGCGGCCCGCACCTACTTCGGCATCTCCGCAGCGGCGCTGACCCTCCCCCAGGCCGCGCTGCTCGCCGGCATTCCTGCCGACCCGAGCCGCTACGACCCGGCCACGAACCCGCGGTCGACGCTGGGCCGGCGCAAGATCGTGCTGGCGGCGATGCTCACCGACGGTGACATCACGCTCGCCGACTACCGCGCCGCCCTGCGCGCCCCCCTGCCCGGCCCCGACGACGTCCGCCTCCCCGGAGTGGAGGGCCCAGCGCAGCACTTCGTCAACTACGTGAAGCAGCAACTCATCGACCGCTACGGCGTGGCGAAGGTGTTCGGCGGCGGACTGCGGGTGAAGACGACCATCGACCTGACCCTGCAGAAGCTCGCGCGCGACGCGATCGACAAGGCGCTCCCGCGCCAGCAGGGCCCCGCGGCGGCGCTCGTGGCGATCGATCCGCGGGACGGCTCGATCCTGGCGATGGTCGGCGGCAACAACTACCGGCGCAGCCAGTTCAACCTGGCAGCGCAGGGCGAGCGGCAGGCCGGCTCGGCGTTCAAGCCCTTCGTGCTGGCGACCGCGCTCGAGCAGGGGATCTCGCCGTACAGCGTCTTCCCGTCGAAGCCGCTGACGATCCCGCTGGGCGACCGGCTCTGGGCGGTCAAGAACTACGAGAACGCCTACCTCGGCAAGGCCGACCTGATCAAGGCCACGGCCCAGTCGGACAACACCGTGTTTGCGCAGCTGACGACGCTCGTGCAGCCGAAGAACGTCGCTGACCTCGCGCACCGCCTCGGCGTCGTGCGCCCGCTCGACAGCTTCTTCTCGATCGGTCTCGGCGCCGACGCGGTGAGCCCCCTGGAGATGGCGCGCGCGTACGCGACGCTGGCCGCCGGCGGCAAGCGGATGGACTCCCGCCTCTTCGGCGACCGGCCGCGCGCGATCGACAGCGTCGGGGCGACCGCCAACACCCCGGTGCCCGTCCGCGCGCTCTCGCAGGCGTCGGCATCGGCAGTCACCGCGATCCTGCGCACCGTCATCACCGACGGCACAGGCAAGCGCGCAGCCCTCACCGACCGGCAGGTCGCGGGCAAGACCGGCACGACCGAGAACTACGGCGACGCCTGGTTCGTCGGCTACACGCCCCAGCTGGCGGTCGCCGTGTGGGTCGGCTACCCGGATGGGCTGAAGCCGATGCTGCACGAGTTCGGCGGCGAGGCCGTGACCGGGGGCTCGTTCCCCGCCGAGATCTTCAAGTCGTTCGTCGACGCGGCGCTCGCCGCGGAGCAGGAGCCGCCGCTCCCGCTGCCCGGCCTCTCGGTGCCCTACGCGCGACCCGCGAAGGTGGCGAGCCGCGACGGGCTCCTCGTGCTGGACAACGGCTACTGCCGCAACGCTGTGACGGTGCTCTTCACGCCGGGGACGGCGCCGACGCAGGCCGCCGACTGCCGCAAGAACGAGGTAGAGGTGCCGACCGTCATAGGCGAGACGATCGACGCTGCAAGAGCCCGCCTCGCGGGACAGCCGCTGACGCCGACCTTCGTCTACCGGCCGGCTCGGCCGGGCCAGCGCGTCGATCTCGTGCTGGGGCAGTTCCCCCGGAGCGGCAGGCTCTCCTCGTTCGACCGCGTGCAGCTGGTGGTCGCGAGGCCGCTCAACGGCGTCGTGCCAGCCGTCGTCGGCATGACCGTGTCGAGCGCCCGCGCCGAGCTGGGCAAGCTGCGGCTCGCACCGAGGCTCTCGTCGGTGGGTCAGACGGCCGGGGCGGTACCGGGCACGGTGCTCGCACAGCGACCGGCGGCCGGAGTCGCGGCGGCGCCCGGGATG
>CANNRA010000178.1 GCA_947507735.1 Actinomycetota bacterium | reverse complement strand
CTGGCGGCGGGGCTGCATGAGGCGCCGCTCCCCGAGCGCGGCGCCGCCGAGGTCGTCCAGCTCGCGTCGTCGTTCAACCACATGGCGGCCGAGCTCGGGCGTGCCAGGGAGACCGAGCAGGCGTTCCTGCTGTCGGTGAGCCACGAGCTGAAGACGCCGCTCGCGGCGATCAAGGGCCACGCCGAGGCGCTGCTCGACGACGTGATCCCTGCCCACGAGGCCGGCGAGGTGATCGGTCGCGAGGCAACCCGGCTGGAGCGCCTCGTCCAGGATCTGCTTGACCTGGCCCGGCTGCGCGCGCGCCGCTTCTCCGCGCGTGAGTCCACGATCGATCTCGCCGCGGTCGTCGCCGCGGTCGGCCGTCGTTTCGAGGAGAAGGCGCGCTCGCTGGGCATCGTCCTCGAGACGACAACCGCTGCTGCTGCACCCGCTCTCGGCGACGCCGACCGGCTCCTCCAGGTGCTCTCCAACCTGGTCGAGAACGCCCTGCGCGTCACGCCTGCAGGCGGCCGGGTGGCCGTCGTCGCCCGGGGAACGCTGCTCAGCGTCGAGGACACCGGGCCGGGGCTGGACGCCGAGGATCTGCCCCAGGCCTTCGAGCGCTTCCACCTGCACGCCAAGTACGCCGAGAACCGCGCCGTGGGCACCGGGCTCGGGCTGGCGATCGCCCGCGAGCTGACCGGGGCGATGGGCGGCACGATCGGCGTCGAGAGCGAGCCGGGGAGCGGTGCCCGCTTCCTCGTCGAGCTGCGCCCCGCTGTGGCGGGAGCCGCGGTCTCGGCCGCAGCGCCAGCCTCAGCCGCCGGCTGATCCGGGCAGCGCCCCGTGCGTCCGCCTGCCGTCGTGTGCGGGCGCAGCCGCCCGAGCGTCTAGACTACGAGAGCGATGCCGATTTACGAATATGTGTGCATGAAGTGCGAGGAGCATTTCGAGGAGCTCGTCCGTCTGGGCGAGAGCGATCCGAAGTGCCCTCACTGCAGCGCGACGAACGTCGCGAAGCAGTTCTCGGCGTTCGCTGCTCACGGCACCACCGTGACACCCTCGTTCGGCGGCGCCGGCGGCGGGTGTTGTGGCGGGGGCTGTGGCTGCGGGCACTGAGAGCCTCGCCGCACCCCACGATCTTGACGGCCTGAAGCAGCACGCCTCGGCGTGCACCAGGTGCGTGCTGGCCGAGACGCGCACCCAGGTCGTGTTCGGTGCCGGTTCGCCCACGGCCCGCCTGCTCTTCGTCGGCGAGGCGCCGGGCTTCCACGAGGACGCCCAGGGCGTGCCCCTCAGCGGCGCCGCCGGCGAGCTGCTGGAGAAGCTGCTCGCCGACATCGGACTGCGTCGCGAGGACGTCTACATCGCGAGCGTGGTCAAGTGCCGGCCGCCCGCGACCCGCGAGCCGCTGCCGGACGAGATCGAGGCGTGCCAGCCCTGGCTCGTGCAGCAGATCGAGCAGATCCGGCCCCTCGTGATCGCCACGCTCGGCAACGTCGCCACCCGGCTGCTCACCGGCAGCCCCGACGCCATCACGCGCAGCCACGGCGTTGTGCGCGACATCACCGTCGGGTCGGTGCCGGTGAAGCTCGTCCCGCTCTACCACCCCGCGGCGGCGCTCTACACGCAGGCGCTGCTGGCCGTGCTCGAGGAGGACTTCCACGCGCTCGCTGCGCTGCTGGCGCGGGAGGCGGGGGAGCCGGAGCCGCCGCCGCGCGTGCAGGCGGCGGTCGGAGCGCCTGTCCTGCTGGAGCTGCCGCTCGCCGCGGCTCCGCCTGTCGCTGGTGGAGCTCCAGCTGGGGCGGCCGACGAGGACCAGCTCGGCCTCTTCTGAACGGCTCCCGTCGCCTGTCCGCCCCGGGGGCGGCGCATGGCCCGACGCGGAGCGGGCAGGATTCGCAGGTGCCCGAGCTCGACATCGTCACCGCCTCGTCCGCCGAGACCGAGGAGCTGGCCGCGCGCGTCGCCCGCGAGCTGCGCCCCGGCGACGTGGTGCTGTTGCGCGGTGACCTGGGCGCCGGCAAGACAACCTTCGTACGCGGCGCGTGTCGTGCGCTGGGCATCACGCGGCCGGTGACGAGCCCGACCTTCACGATCGCGCACCGCTACGTCGGCGAGGGGATCGACGTCTCGCATCTCGACCTGTACCGCTTCCAGTCGGTCGAGCCGGAGGAGTGGGGCGCGCTCGAGCCGTACCTCGACGGGGCGACCTGCTTCGTCGAGTGGCCCGACGCGGGGGAGGGCTTCCTGCCCGCCGCGCGCCTCGAGCTCGACTTCCGCCACATCGACCCGGAGCACCGTGGAATCACGCTCCGGTCGGCCGAGGCATCCCTGCTACAACGGCTGTCCGGATGCTGATCCTCGCCTTCGACACCGCCACCTCGAGCTCGACCGTGGCCCTCGTGCATGACGGCGTCACCCTGGGCGAGCGCGTCGCCGCATCGCGAGCGCTGCTCGAGGCCGCCGATGCGCTGCTGAACGACGCGGGCGTCGTGCCCGCAGAGCTCGACGGGGTTGCGTGCGGCATCGGGCCGGGCAGCTTCACGGGCGTCCGCATCGGCCTGGCGCATGCGCGCGGGCTGGCGCTCGCGCTCGGCGTGCCGGTGGCGGGCGTCTCGACCCTGGCGGCGCTCGCGCAGGGTGCGCTGGGCGTCGCGCCTGCCGGCTGCGTCGTGGTGCCGGTCGTGGACGCGCGGCGCAAGGAGGTGTTCGCGTTGGTGGACGGGGTGGAGGTGTGCGTGCCGCCGGCCGATCTCGCATTTCCGGCAGGGGCCTGGCTCGTTGGCGACGGTGCGGTGCGCTACCGCGACGTGCTGGAGGCGCGTGGTGCCGCTGTTCCGCCCGATGAGAGCCCGCTGCACCTGCCGCGCGGTGGCGCTCACGTTGCGCTGGCCGCAGCCTACGGCCCGGTGGACGAGGTGCTGCCCGCATACCTGCGCGCGCCCGACGCCAAGACCATTGCCGAGCGGGGTGCTGCATGAGCGCCCGCGCCGTCGACTTCGAGATCCGCGGCCTGGCCGCCGCTGACCTCGACGCGATCGAGGCGATCGAGGTGCTCGCCTACCCGACGCCCTGGTCGCGCAACATGTTCATCGGCGAGCTCGCCAAGCCGACGTCGATCTGCCTCGGCGCCTACGCTGCCGAGGAGGGCCAGCTGATCGGCTACGTCGTCGCCTCACGCTACGTCGATGCCTGGCACGTGATGAACGTGTGCGTCAATCCCGACCTGCAGGGCAACGGCATCGCCGGGGTGCTGCTGGAGCGCTTCTTCGAGATCACCGACCGCGATGGTCGTCGCGGCTACACGCTCGAGGTGCGCGTCTCCAACGAGCGCGCCATCCGCCTCTACGAGCGGCTCGGCTTCGTCAGCCGGGGCATCCGTCGCGCCTACTACACCGATAACCGCGAGGATGCGCACGTGATGTGGCGCGAGGAGCTCGACGAGGACGAGGACGCCTCCTCATGATCCTCGGCCTGGAGACCTCGTGCGACGAGACGGCGGCGGCGCTTGTCACCGCCGACGGCAGGCTGCTCGCCAGCATCGTTGCGACACAGACCGAGCTGCATGCCCAGTACGGGGGCGTCGTGCCGGAGATCGCCTCGCGACGCCACCTCGAGCTGGTCGCGCCGGTCGTGCGCGAGGCCTTGCAGCAGGCGAGGGCCGGCCTCGACGACATCCGCGCGGTGGCCGTGACCCAGGGGCCGGGCCTGATCGGTGCGCTGCTGGTCGGCGTGGCCTCGGCGAAGGCCTTCGCCTGGGCGCGCCGCCTGCCGCTGATCCCGGTCGACCACCTGCTCGGCCATGTCTCGTCGCTCTACCTGCAGCCGCTCGCCGCCGAGCCGCCGTTCCTCTGCCTGCTCGCCAGCGGCGGCCACACGATGCTGCTCGACGTGCAGGAGCCGACGCGCTACACGGTGCTCGGGCAGACGCTCGACGACGCGGCCGGCGAGGCGTTCGACAAGGGCGCCCGCCTGCTCGGGCTCGCGTATCCCGGCGGTGTCGAGATCGACCGGCTGGCGCGCCAGGGCGACCCGGAGGCGTACAGCTTCCCGGTGGCGCGCGTGCCCGGGCTCGACTTCTCATTCTCGGGGCTGAAGACCTCGCTGCTGTACGCAACCCGCGACCTCCCGCCAGCGGAGCTGGAGCGGCGCCGCTCCGATCTCGCGGCGAGCTACCAGCGCGCCATCGTGCGGGCGCTCTCGGAGCGGATCGTCCTGGCTGCCGAGCGCACCGGTGCGAGCCAGGTCGCGGTGGTGGGGGGCGTGGCGGCGAACTCCGAGCTGCGCGCATCGCTGCCGGCCGGGGCGCTGCTCGCGCCGCTCGCGCTGTGCACCGACAACGCGGCGATGATCGCCTCGGCCGCGCGCTTCCTGCCCGAGCTTCCCTACCCGCAGTACCTCTCGCTGGATGCGTACGCCGCCGCGTAGGGCGGCGGGGGTCGCGCTCGTCGGGGCCGTTGCCGCCGCGCTCGCGGCCGCGAGCGGAGTCGCGCACGCCGGGAAGAGCGGTTCCAACGCCGGCCCTACGCCGCTCGCGGTCGTCGTGGTGCGAGCGCCGTCGGTGG
>CANNRA010000177.1 GCA_947507735.1 Actinomycetota bacterium | reverse complement strand
GTGGTCGTGGCGGCCCTCGACGCCCTCGGCATCATGGAGTTCGACCTGTACGGCACCCACACGGGCGCCGCCATCGCCGCGGAGACGGCGATCCTGGCCGGCAGCCGCTGCGGCAGCGTGATCCTGGACGGCGTCGCCATGTTCGACGTCGAGACCGTCGCCGACTTCGACCGCAACTACTTCGTCGATCTGACGCCCCGCTGGGACGGCACCCACCTGCTGACCGCCTGGGCCGTCTACCGCGACTCGACGCTGTGGTTCCCGTGGTACCGCCGCACGCGCGAGAACGCGCTCGACTTCCCGGTGCGCACCGCCGAGCAGCTCCAGAGCGCCGTCGTCGAGTTCCTCAAGAGCGGCACGACCTACGCGCTCTCCTACCGGGCCGCCTTCCGCTGGGATGCCGCCCGCCGCCTGCCGGCGCTCGGCGCGCGCACGCTCGTGACCACGCACCCCAAGGATCCGCTGAACGCCCTGACGCCCGAGGCGGCTGCTCTCGTGCCGAACGGGACGGGGCAGACCTCGCCGGCCCGCCTGCCGGAGATCGCCGCGTTCTACGCGCGGTTCCTGGACGGCGGCGATCCGGCCCCGTGACGCGCATCCTCGGCATCGACGTTGGTGGGACATTCACGGACGCGGTGCTGCTCGACGGCGGCCGCATCTTCACGGCGAAGGTGACGACGCGCCGTGGCCGCCAGGAGGAGTCGGTCGTTGCTGCGGCGGCCGCGCTCGGCATCGGTGGCGTCGACGGCCTGGCCATCGACCGCTTCTCGCACGGCACCACGATTGCCACGAACGCGCTGCTGGAGCGCAAGGGCGCCCGCACCGCCTTCGTCGCGACCGCCGGCTTCGAGCACCTGCTGCACCTGCGCCGCCAGACCCGTGCGCACCTCTACCGTCTCGGCGACCGTCACCCGGAGCCGCTCGTGCCCGTGGAGCGCAGCTTCGGCGTGCGCGAGCGCATCGGGCCGGAGGGCGTCCTGGAGCCGCTCGATCTGTCGACGCTGCCAGCCGATCTGGGCGGGGCCGAGGCGGTGGCGGTGTGCCTGCTCTTCGCCTTCCGCGACCCGGCGCACGAGGAGGCGGTTGCCGCGGCGCTGCGCGAGCGCTTCCCCGGCGTGCACGTCGTCGCCTCGCACGAGGTGGCGCCCGAGTTCCGCGAGTACGAGCGCGCCTCGACCACCGCCTCCGACGCCTACCTGGGGCCGGTCTCGCGCCGCTATCTCGAGGCGCTGGCCGCACGCTGCGCCGAGGCTGGTCTGCCGGAGCCGCTCGTCATGCTCTCGTCGGGAGGTGTCGCCACCGTCGCGCAGGCCGCGGCGCACCCGGCGTTGATCCTCGTCTCGGGGCCTGCTGGCGGTGCGGTGGGGGCGGCCCGCGTGGCGCGCCTCGCCGGCGTCGAGACGGCGATCGCCTTCGACATGGGGGGCACCTCGACCGATGTCTGCTGGATCTCGAACGGCCGTGCCGATCGCTCGCGCGAGCGCACCGTCGGTGGCCTGCCGATCCGCCTGCCCACGGTGGACATCCACACGGTGGGTGCGGGCGGCGGCTCGATCGTCTGGCGCGACGCGGGTGGCGCGCAGCGCGCCGGGCCGCAGTCGGCCGGTGCCGAGCCGGGGCCTGCCTGTTACGGCCGCGGCGGCACCGAGGCCACCGTCACCGACGCCAACCTGCTGCTCGGCCGCCTGCCGGAGGAGCTCGCCGACGGGCTCAAGCTCGACCGCGCTGCTGCCGAGCGGGCCATGGCCGGCATCGACCCGCGCGATGTGATCGCCGTCGTCAACGCCGAGATGCTGCGCGCCCTGCGCGTGGTCTCGGTGGAGCAGGGCAAGGATCCGCGCGACGCGGCGCTCGTCGCCTTCGGCGGCGCCGGGCCGCTGCACGCCTGCGAGCTGGCCGACGAGCTGGGGATGACCAGGGTGCTCGTGCCGCAGGCGGCCGGCGTGCTCTCGGCGCTCGGTCTGGTGGCCAGCGAGGAGCGCCGCGATCACGTGCGCAGCTACGTCATGCCGCTCGCCGACGCAGGCGAGCTGCCGCGCGAGGGCGAGGCCGACCTGCGCTACAAGGGCCAGTCGTTCGAGCTGACGGTGCCGCTCTCGGCGCCTGACCTTGCCGACGGCTTCCACCAGGCCCACGAGGAGCGCTACGGCTACTGCGACCGCGCCCGCGCGATCGAGCTCGTCGCCATCCGCACGGCCGAGATCACGCCCGGCCCCGAGCTGCAGCTCACCGCCGACCACGGTCGCATCGAGGCGGTCGGGCCGCTCCGCGTCGAGCTGCCCGGCGCCACCTGCTGGGTGCCGGCCGGCTGGGCGGGCGCCACCGACGAGCACGGCACGCTCGTGCTGGAGCGGAAGGAGCCGCTCCCGTGACCGGCGTCCCCGAGATCCCCGTCCAGCTCCAGGTGATCGGCAGCCAGCTGCGCGCCATCGCCGACGAGATGAACGCGGTGCTGATCCGCTCGGCCTACTCCTCGAACATCAAGGAGCGCCGCGACTGCTCGACCGCGCTCTTCGCTCCGGACGGCCGCATGGTCGCCCAGGCCGAGAGCATCCCCGTGCACCTGGGTGCCATGCCCGAGGCCGTCGCCGCGGTGCTGACGCTCGACCCGCAGCTCGGCGAGCTGTACGTGCTGAACGACCCGTACACGGGCGGCACGCACCTGCCCGACATCACGCTCGTCTCGCGCACCGAGCTTGGCTTCGCGGTGAGCCGCGCTCACCATGCGGACGTCGGGGGCATGGAGCCGGCGAGCCTGCCATCGCAGTCGCGCGAGCTGTACCAGGAGGGCCTGATCCTGCCGCCGGTGCGCCTCGACCCGGGCGTCCTGACGGTGATGCTCGCGAACATGCGTAACCCGGACGAGCGGCGCGGCGACCTGCGCGCGCAGACGGCGTCGCACCACCTGGCCGAGGCGCGGGTGCGCGAGATCGTGGCCCGGCGAGGCCGCGACACGGTGCTGGCCGCCATGGACGAGCTGATCGCCTACTCGGAGCGGCGCGTCCGGGCCGGGATCGCCGCGCTGCCGGACGGCCGCTACGAGGCCGAGGACGTGCTGGAGCCGGTCGAGGGCACCCTGCGCATCAAGGTCGCCGTCACCATCCGCGGCGACGAGCTGGAGATCGACTTCGAGGGCACCTCGCCGCAGTACGCGGGCAATCTCAACTGCCCGCTCTCGGTGTGCCGCTCCGCCTGCTTCTTCGTGGTGCGCAGCCTCACCGACCCCGACGTGCCCGCCTCGGGTGGCGCGTTCGCACCGGTGACGGTGAAGGCGCCGCTCGGCTCGCTCGTCAACGCGCGCCGGCCGGCAGCGGTGGTCGCCGGCAACACCGAGACCTCGAGCCGCATCACCGACACGCTCTTCTCGGCCTTCGGCAAGGCGATCGACACCGTGCCCGCGATGGGGCAGGGGACGATGAACAACATCACCTTCGGCAACGGGCGCTTCACCTACTACGAGACGCTCGGTGGCGGCCAGGGCGCCGGCCCCGGCTACGACGGCCCCTCCGCGGTGCACGTGACGATGTCGAACACGCTGAACACGCCGGTCGAGGCCTTCGAGCTGGCCTACCCGCTGCGCATCGAGCGCTACTCGCTGCGGCCCGGCACGGGCGGGGCGGGCAGGTGGCGTGGCGGCGACGGCATCGTGCGCGAGATCCGCGTGCTCGAGGACTGTCGCCTCTCGGTGCTCGCCGAGCGCCGGCTGCACGCGCCGCAGGGTGCGCAGGGCGGGGAGCCGGGGGCAATGGGACGCACGCTCCTCAACGGCGAGCCGTTGCCGCCGAAGGCCACGGTTGCGCTCTCGGCCGGCGACGTCGTCCGGGTCGAGACGCCCGGCGGCGGCGGCTTCGGCCGCCCGGACTAGCGCCCCGCGACGCGGGCCGACACCCGCGCACCTCGACGATCTCCCAACCGGTCACGGTGGTGACGAGCGCCGCAACTGCGGCGGGTGCGAGGGGCCGGCGAGCCATCGCCCCGATCGTACGACGCGACTCGGGGACATGTCCGAAAGAGCGTCTAGCGGCTCGGCGTGTGTCGCGGTAGAAGCAGCTAGATGCCGTCGAGCTCTGTCACACAGCCGTGGCACCCGTCTGACTCCTCTCGCTCTATGTTGCCTTTACCGACAACGAAACGCGAAGGAGGCACCCATGCTCGAGACTCTCACCGACGAGCTACTCCAGCTCACCGCCAGCGAGCGCGGCCGCCGCAGCGGGCTCTACGCCTACTGGGAGCTGCTCAGCTGCACCACCACCTGCTGCTGCGTCAACCCCTTCAATCGCGGCAAGTGACCGATCCAGGTCGCGATCACGCCGCGATCCCCGGCCGGCCGCTGCTGGCGCCATGGGCGCGCCTGGCGGTGGACGGGGGTCGGGTCGCCGTGCGCATCGACGATGCGGCGGTGGTGCTCGAGGGCCCCGCGGCCGAGCGGCTCCTCCCGGCGCTACTGCCTCTCCTCGACGGTGAGCGCACTACCGCCGAGCTCGTGGAGTGCTTCGGGAGCGCGGTCGCTCCTGCCGTGCGCAACGCGCTCGGCGTGCTCGCGGCCCAGGGGCTGCTCGTGGAGGGGCCGGCC
>CANNRA010000176.1 GCA_947507735.1 Actinomycetota bacterium | reverse complement strand
GCTCGCTCCCGCACCCGGTGACGCCGCTCGACGACCCGGCGGCCCGCACCGTCGTCGAGCGCTTCCTGCGGGCGATCCCCGCGATGATCCTGGTCGGCGCGCTGATCGGCGAGGCGACCGGTGCCGACGCCGCCCCGACGGCGCCCGACGCGCGCTAGGCCAGGCGCTCGCGCCCGTGCGGCGCGGTGAAGTCGAGCTCCGGGCCCTTCGGGACGTTGCCGCTCGGGTTGAGCTGCGGGTGGGTCAGGAAGGAGTGGCGCTTGCAGTGGTCGATATCCACGGTCGCCGCGATGCCCGGCTGCTGGAAGAGATCGCGCGTGTAGCCCGCAAGCGCCGGATAGTCGGCGATGCGGCGCAGGTTGCAGCGGAAGTGCGTGACGTAGACGGCGTCGAAGCGAATGAGTGTCGTGAAGAGGCGCCAGTCGGCCTCGGTGGGGCCGTCGGCGGCGCTACCGACGAGCCAGCGACGGCCGCTGAGGCGCTCCTCCAGCCAGTCGAGCGAGGCGAAGAGCGTGTCGAACGCCTCCTCGTAGGCGGCCTGGGTCGCGGCGAAACCGGCCCGGTAGACGCCATTGTTGACCGTGGTGTAGATGCGCTCGTTGACCGCGTCGATCTCGTCCCGCAGCGCGACCGGGTAGAGGTCGGGGCCGCTGCCCCAGGCGTTGAGCATCCGGATGATCTCGGCGCTCTCGTTGTTGACGATGCGACGCTCGCGGGTGTCCCAGAGCACCGGCACCGTGACGCGACCGTCGTAGGCCGGGTCGGTCGCCGTGTACGCCTCGGCGAGCAAGCGGAAGCCCTCGTGCGGGTCGGGGGTGTCGGGCAGGAAGCGCCAGCCGCGCTCGTCGCGCAGCGGGTCGAGCACGGTAACGCCGACCGCGGCAGCCAGCCCCTGCACCTGGCGGACGATCAAGGTGCGGTGCGCCCACGGGCACGCGAGCGAGACGTAGAGGTGGTAGCGCCCCGGCTCGACCGGCCCGGCCACCTGCTCGCGGAACGCGCTCTCACGCCGGACGAAGGCGCCCCCGCTCATGCCGCCGCCGCGTCGAGCGCCGCGACCGCCTGCTGGAAGCACGCGAGCGGCGGCGAGGTGAGCCCGAAGCCGACGGCGCCACGGCCCAGCTCGCGGTGCACCAGCACGATGTCGATGACCGGCCGCAGCCCGCTCGCCACGACGCGGCGCACGTCGACGCCCGCCGGGGCGGCTGCGCCGCCGAGCAGCGGCACGCGGTAGTCGGCGTGCTCGCCCAGGGCGATCTGCTGCGCGTCGGCGTAGATCTGGCGCGCCCGCGCCTCGTCGGCGCCGACGACCGGCCACAGGGCGGGTGCCGCGGCGAGCAGCGTCCCACCCAGCCCGTAGCACTCGATCAGCAGCGAGTCGCCGCAGCCGCGGCCCGCGTCGGCCGCCGAGAAGCCGGGGAAGAAGACGCCCTCCGGTACCTCGGCCGGCGCCGTGAACCAGCGCCCCGGCAGGCCCGAGACGCGGATGCCGGTGTCGGTGCCGTTTGCGCCGCACGCGGTGACGAGCCCCGACCCGGGCACGCCGTCGGCGGCGTCGCAGGCGAGGCGGCTCGCCGCCAGCGAGACGGCGACGAAGAACTGCGGGTTGGTGCGGACGAAAGCGAAGACGCGCTCGATCTCGGCAGCGGCGAGCCCCGCCTGCGCCAGCCCCGGTGCGAGCAGCTCGGCTGCGAGCGACGAGGCTGCGGCGTTGCGGTTGTGCAGCTCGTCGCCGCGCCGCAGCGCCTCGATCATCAGCGCGTGCGCGTCGATGCCACCGATCCGCTGCAGGGCGCTCTCCAGCGCGGGCGCGAGCACCTCGCGCATCCAGCGCAGCCGCTCCAGCACCTCCGCCTCGTACATCCCCAGCACGAGCGCCTTGCCGGTGAGGCCCTCCATCACCGGATGGAACGCGCGGCGACCGCTCGCTGCGTCCTCGATCACCATCATCGGCGTCGACCAGGTAATCGAGCCGACACCGCCCGCCATCGAGGCGTGATCCTGCGCAGCCGCAAAGCGGATCTCGCCGGCGGCGGCCTTGCGTACAGCCTCCTCGGGCGTCGCGGCCAGGCCCTCATTCAACGCCGCACCGATCATGCCGCCGCGCAGCAGCTCCGACATCTCGGCCCAGGGCTGGGGCGGCGCAGCGTGCAGGATCAGGTCGCGCTCGAGCCCGGGCACGACCTCCCCGGCGGGCCGCACGGCGACGAGGCGGGGGTGGACTGCAAGCAGCCGCTCGAGGGCGACGGCGTCGGGGGCAGAGAGAGCGGCGGCAGGCATGGCAGAAGTATCGCCGTTACGAAACGTGGATCACCTTCCGCGCCTGGCCCCGAGGAGAGCGTCCTGGCCTGAGTGCAGCTAGACGAGCCTGGCACCGCCGTCGACGACGATCACCTCGCCCGTCGTGAAGCGGCTGCGCATCAGGTAGAGGGCAGGCTCCGCGGCATCCGCTGGATCGGCGATGCGCCGTGCCGGCAGGCTCGCCCTCGTCTCCTCGTAGATCGCATCGCGCAGCGCGGGGTCGAAGGCATCCCAGAGCGGCGTCACCGTGACGCCCGGGCAGACGCAGTTGACGCGCACCGGCGCAAGCTCGACGGCGAGCGCGCGGGCGAACGCCTCCATGCCGCCCTGCGCGAAGGCGAGCACCGCCTCGCCGGGGCCGGTGCGATGCGCGGCAAGACCGCCGTAGAGCGTGATCGACCCGGTCGGCGCGATCCGCTGCGAGCCGTACTTCACCGCCCAGAAGGTGCCCCAGAACTTCGTGGCGAGGACGCGCTCAGCGGCGGCGTTCGACATCTGCTGCAGCGGCGCGAAGGCCGGCGTGACAGCGCTGATGACGAGGTGGTCGAACGCGCCGATCCCTGCGAAGGCAGCCTCGACCGCGATCTCATCGGTGATATCGAGCACCTGGGTCGCGACGCGCGCCGCGCCCCCGGGGCCCGTCTCGGCGACGAGGAGCGCCCGAGCCTTCGCGAGCTTCTCGGCCGAACGGCTCGCCACCACCACCGCGGCGCCGCCTGCCAGGGCGCCCTGCGCCACGGCGAGGCCGATGCCCTCGCTCCCCCCGATCACCACGACCCTCGTGCCTGCCAGCGCGTCGCTCATGCGCCGACTCTAACGCCGCGGTCGAGCCGGGGCGCCTACCGCGGGAGCAGGGCGAGCGGCTCGACGATGACGCCGGTCGCGGTCGCCTGATCGAGCTCGAGCGTGCCGCCGCCCACAGCACCGACGATGGCGACGACGATGCGCTGATCGTCGGCCTCGACCACCTCGAGCGGCGTGCCCGGGGCGAGCCCGGCAGCGGCGAGGCGGGCGAGCAGCTTCGGGTCATCCTCGGCGCAGCGGGAGATGCGCACCTGCGCGCCCGCAGCGACAGCCTGCAGCACGACGAGGCGGTTGCTCTCGGCCCGGGCCACCGCCGGATCGACCGGCCAGCCGTGTGGGCAGCGCTCCGGATCGCCGAGGGCTGCGCGCACGCGATCGATCGCCTCGAGGTCGAAGGAGTTGGCGAGCGTGCGCGCCTGCTCGCGGCAGTCGGCCACGGAGTAGCCGAGGAACGAGACGACGAAGCACTCCAGCAGGCGCAGACGGCGCACCGCCTCGTCGGCCTCGCTGCGGCCGGCCGCGGTGAGCAGCACCTCCTTGGAGGCGTTGCGCTCGACCAGGCCGAGCCGCTCCAGCCGCTGCAGCATCGCCCCCGCGGAGACGCGCGAGACGCCGAGCGCCTTCGAGACGTAGGCGGCGAGCGTCGGGGCGTCGGTGGTGAGCGCGCCACACTCGGCGATCGGCGCGGTCAGGGTATCCACCGCACGCAGGTAGTCCTCGACGGTGTGGCCGCGGCTCGCATCGGTGTCGGCCCAGGCGGGCGCATCCGGCATGGCAGGGCGGCGCGGCTTGAGGTGGCGGAGCGGACGCGAGGTGACGCCGCGCGCGATGCGGCCGGCAGCGTCGGTGGCGAGCGCCGACGGAGCGCCCTCGGCGGCCTTCGCCAGATCGTCCACGCTGAGCGAGACGTACGGCTGAATGCCTTTCGCAACCAGCAGGCGGGCGCCGCAGGCCGACGAGCAGCCGTCGACCGCCGCGATGCGCCGGCCCGCGTACTCGCCACGCACCACCGCCTCGGCATCGACGAACTCGGCATCGCCACTCCCGGCCAGCAGGCGCGCGACCTCCTCGGCAAGCTGCGCCGCCGGAGTGCCGCCGCGGCAGGAGATGACGACGGGCGGCTCCTGCGTGCTGGTGGAAGGAGTGCTCATCGCTCTGCCGACAGGCTACCGGCCGGGCCTGGCGCGACCGCGAGCGCCGCTCCGGTACCGTCCCGGCCATGGCGACGACGACTGAACTCCGCAACCGCCTCGGGCGCATCGGCGCCTGGGCCAGCCACTTCACGATGGCCTCCGCCGCCGAGGCGCGGCCAGCGATCGCCGAGATCGACCGGCTCGGCTACGGCGCCCTCTGGTACCCGGAGGGCCTCGGCACGCGCGAGTCCTTCGCCAACGGCGCGCTGCT
Organism: Actinomycetota bacterium; assembly: GCA_947507735.1. Taxonomy (GTDB): domain Bacteria; phylum Actinomycetota; class Thermoleophilia; order Gaiellales; family Gaiellaceae; genus CANFDS01. The sequence goes on along the minus strand of CANNRA010000176.1, from coordinate 213 downwards.
GCTGGCGGCCAGCGAGCGGATGATGATCGCGAGCGGGATCACCAACATCTGGGGCCGTGACCCGGTGTCGTCGGCGAACGCCGCGCGCGTCCTCTCCGACGGCTTCGACGACCGCTTCCTGATGGGTCTCGGCGTCAGCCACAAGCGCCAGGTCGATCCGCGCGGCCACGCCTACGGCAAGCCGGTCGCGACGATGCGCGCCTACCTCGACGC
>CANNRA010000175.1 GCA_947507735.1 Actinomycetota bacterium | reverse complement strand
TAGGTGTAGACGGACTCGAGGTTGAGCATGTGGCGGATGATGTGGAACTCCAGCGCGATGCCGTTGCCGCCCAGGATCGAGCGCGCCTCGCGGGAGATCTTCAACGCCTCGCGCACGTTGTTCAGCTTGCCCAGCGAGATCTGCTCGGGCCGCACGACGCCCTGCTCCTTGAGCCGCCCGAGATGGAGGGCGAGCAGCTGCGCCTTGGAGATCTCGCAGACCATTGCCGCGTACTTCTTCTGCGTCAGCTGGAAGCCGGCCAGCGGCTTGCCGAACTGCTGGCGCTGCTTGCCGTAGTCGAGCGCGCTCTCGAAGCAGGCGCGCGCGGCGCCGATGACGCCCCAGATGATCCCGTAGCGGGCCTCCGAGAGGCAGCTGAGCGGGCCGCGCATGCTCTGGACGCCCGGCAGCAGGTGCTCCTCGGAGAGCCGGAGGTTGGTGAAGGCCAGCTCGGAGACGCGGCTCGCCCGCAGCGACATGCGGTTCGGGATCTCGCGCGCCTCGAAGCCCGGCGTGTCGGTCGGCACGGTGAAGCCGCGGATGGTGCCGTCCTCGGCGCGCGCCCAGACGATCGCCATGTCGGCGATCGTGCCGTTGGAGATCCAGGCCTTCGAGCCGTCGAGGATCCAGTCGCTGCCGTCCTTGCGGGCGCGGGTGCGCATCGAGGACGGGTCGGAGCCGGACTCGGCCTCGGTCAGGCCGAAGCAGCCGCAGATGTCGCCGGCCGCCATGCCGGGGAGCCAGCGCTGCTTCTGCTCCTCGCTGCCGAACTTCCAGATCGGGAACATCGCGAGCGAGCCCTGCACCGAGAGCGAGGAGCGCAGCGCAGCGTCGCCGTACTCGACCTCCTCGCAGGCAACGCCGTAGGCGACGGAGCCCATGCCAGCGCAGCCGTAGCCCTCGAGGTGCATGCCGAACAGCCCCAGCCGGCCCATCTCACGGAACAGCTCTTTCGGGTAGGGCGTGCCGGCCTCGAACCAGTCGTTGATGTCCGGCAGAACCTTGTCGCGCACGAAGCTGCGGACGGTGGCGCGCACCATCTTCTCCTCGTCCGTGAACAGGGCGTCCACGTCCAGGAAATCGTACGGATCGATGGTGTTCGAATCGCTGCTCATCGCGCTCCTCCGGGGGGCTCGGCTCGATTGCTCTCCCGCCATGATGCCGCTCGCGGCGGTGCCGCGCTACCGGGGAGGCGCTACGGGAGGAAGGGCGTGATGTCGGCCCAGCGGCCGTTCTTGCGCAGCTCGAAGTGCAGGTGCGTGCCGTAACAGTGGCCGGTGCAGCCGGCGGATCCGATCGGAGCGCCCTGCGCGAGATCGTCGCCGACCTCGACCGTGAAGCGCGAGAGATGCGCATAGAGGAGCTGGTAGCCGTTGCCGATATCGACGATGACGGTGTTGCCGTAGCCCTCGTAGCCGGCGATATAGCCGACACCGACGACCCGACCCGCAGCCGCTGAGCGCACGGCGAGCGTCCGCAGGTTGCCGATATCGACGCCCGGGTGGAAGGCGCCCCACCGCGGCCCGTACACCGACGTCACCACGCCATACGCAGGCCAGATGAACTGCGTCTCCTTGACGACGCGCACCGCGCGCACGCCCTGCACGGACGAGCGCGCTGCCTCAGCCGAGCCCGCCGCAAGCGCCGGTACGGCGGAGAGGAGAATCAGTGCTGCGGCGAGCGCAAGACCAGCCAGATGTCGAGGAATCAACCGCAAGGCTGGGCACGGTACCCCAAAACCTTCAAGTATTCAACTTGGCATCGGACGTTCCTGCTTGCCGCTGCGAAATTTCTCGCGCAGCACACGGCCCGCTCCTGCACCGTAGCGGGACCCCGCCGATCCCGCCGGGCAGCGCCTGCCCGGGGCATTTCCGGCCTTCGCGCGGCTCCGCTACAGAGGACGGGCGCACGTGACGGGCGGCGCGGCGACCGGGTACGGCAGCTGCGCCGCACCACGGCTCACCGACGACCTCTCGCGGGACGCGACGTCACGCGACTGTCACCGGCCCGGAGATCGACCTGCACCGCAGCGCAACCGGGCCCGGGGTGAGACGGGGTGCGTGGCGTACGATGAGCGGCCATGGCCTCCTTCTCCTCTCCGGCAGCGAACGGCAGCGAGCGGCTCGAGCGCGCCACGGCGATCGCCGGCCGCCTGCTCGACAACGTCGAGACCGTCGTCCATGGCAAGACCGAGGAGGTGCGCCTCGTCCTGGCCGCGCTGATCTCGGAAGGGCACGTGCTGCTCGAGGACGTGCCCGGCACGGCCAAGACGGTGCTTGCGCGCGCACTCGCGGGGTCGATCTCCGGCGCTGTCTCGTCGCGCATCCAGTGCACGCCCGACCTGCAGCCGTCGGACACGACCGGCCTCTCGATCTACGACCAGCGCACGCGCGAGTTCGAGTTCCGGCCCGGCCCGGTGTTCGCCAACGTCATCCTCGTCGATGAGATCAACCGCGCCATGCCGAAGACGCAGTCGGCGCTGCTCGAGGCGATGGCCGAGCGCCAGGTGACCGTCGACGGCGCGACGCGGCCGCTGCCTGACCCCTTCCTGCTGCTCGCCACCGAGAACCCGATCGAGTACGAGGGCACCTTCCCGCTGCCCGAGGCCCAGCTCGACCGCTTCCTCGTCCGCACCGCCCTTGGCTACCCGAGCTTCGACGACGAGCTGCGCATCCTCAAGGAGCAGAGCCGCGGCAAGCACCCGCTGGCCGGGCTGCACGAGGCCGTGACGCTCGACGAGCTGCGCGAGCTGAAGGACGCCGCCGGCGACGTCTACAGCGACGAGCTGATCGTGCGCTGGATCGCCGGCCTCGTGCGCGCAACCCGCGAGCTGCCGATCGTCGCGGTTGGAGCCTCGGTGCGCGGCACCCTCGCGCTCGAGCGCATGGTGCGCGCGTGGGCGCTCCTGCACGGGCGCAGCTTCGTCACCACCGCCGACGTCGAGCAGCTGTTCCTCCCCGTCCTCGGCCACCGCGTCGTCTTCGCGCCGTCGTTCATCGCCGAGACCCGCCGCCAGGGCCGTGGCGAAGCGCTCCGCCGCTTCCGCGAGGCCGTGTTCGCCGCCGTCGAGCGCCCCGAGGCCGACTGGGAGCCGGACCCGGCCGCCCGCCCGTCCGCTCCCGCCACCGCCTGACCCTCCCTGTGTCGGCCGACGACAGCGAGCTCGTCTTCCCGCTCGTCCCGAGCCGCCGCCTCGTCGGCGCGGCGTTCGGCGGCTTCCCGAGCGCACGGCGCGGCACCGGCAGCGACGTCGCCGGCGCACGCCCCTACGCCCCGGGCGACGACGTCAAGCTGATCGACTGGGCCGCCTCGGCCCGCCTCTCCTCGGCCCGCGACACCGACACCTTCCTCGTGCACGAGCACTTCTCCGACGAGTCGCCCGAGGTGCTCGTCGTGATCGACCGGCGGCCGTCGATGGCGCTCTACCCGCCGCCGCTGCCCTGGCTGGACAAGGCGGCCGCCCAGGAGAGCGCCCGGCGGATCATCGCCGCGAGCACGCGCGCCGCCCGCGGCCTCGTCGGCTTCCTCGCGGCAGGCGAGCCCGGCAGCGGCCTGCACGAGTGGGTCTCACCGCGCAGCCGCTCCGGCCTGCGCCCCGCGGAGGACATCTGGGACGCACCGCTGACGCTGGACGCCGACGAGGGCAGCCTCGACGAGGTGCTCGAGCACCTCGTTGGCCTGCGCGGGACGCTGCCGCCGGGCAGCTTCGTCTTCGTCATCTCCGACTTCCTGGCGCCGCCGTCGCCCGAGACCTGGCTGGCGCTGCACGAGCGCCACTGGGATCTGATCCCCGTGATCGTGCAGGACCCGACCTGGGAGCGCAGCTTCCCCGCGCTGCCGACGATCACCCTGCCGGTCGCCACGCCCGCCGGCGACGAGATCGCGCTCGTCCGCATCGGCGCCGCAGAGGCACGCCGCCGCAAGCGCAGCAACGAGGAACGGCTCGCTGCGCTCACCGACGAGCTGGCTGGGCTCGGCCTCGACCCGGTGCACGTCACGGCTGCGGAGCCGCTCGCCGTGCAGCGCTCCTTCCTCGACTGGGCCGACGAGCGCGCGCTGGCGCGCGGCGGTTCCTGGTGAGGCGGCTGCCCGAGCAGCTGCGCTGGCTGCCGGCCGGAGTGGCGGGCGCGGCTGCTGTGGCTGCCGCTGCCGTCGCGCTCGCGGGCATCGGCGCCGACTGGTGGAGCTCCGTGCAGGCGCCCTCCCCGGTCGAGGCGGCCGTCGCCACCGCCACCCTGACGCCGCGCAGCGCCGCCTTCGGCGACCCGGTGCTCGCCCAGCTCGACGTCGTCGTCGACACGCGGCGCGTGGCTGCGGCGAGCGTGACCGTTGCCGCAACGTTCGCGCCGTGGGCGGCCCACGCGCTGCCGGTGACGCCGCGCCAGGCAGGAGCCGCGACGCTCCTGCGCTACCGCTGGCGGCTGGAGTGCCTCACCGACACCTGCCTCGCAACGGGCGCCTCGCGCACCTTCGCGTTTCCTGCCCCGAAGGTGACGGCTGACGACACCGCGCTCACGCCGGCCTGGCCGGCGCTCGAGGTGCTGCGCCGCACCACCGCCGCCGAGGAGCAGCGCGACGTGCCACCGTGGCGGCTCGACACCTCGCTACCCGACCCGACCTGGGGCGCCCGCGCGACGATGCTGGCCTGGCTGCTGGGCGCCGGTACTGCGTTGCTGCTGCTCGCTGCCGGGACGCTCCTCGCGCTTGCGCTCCGCCCGGGCGCCCGCCAGCGCACGCGTCTGGCCGGCATCG
>CANNRA010000174.1 GCA_947507735.1 Actinomycetota bacterium | reverse complement strand
GGGGCGGAGGCCGCTGCGGCGGCCGAGCTGCTCGCCCGCTGGGCTGCCGCGCCCGCGTGGCGCTCCGCGGCCTGAAGGCGTGGCACCCGGGGCGAGCGCCCCTCCCCCGCCGCTACTCGACGATCAGGGCGAGCAACGCCTTCTGCGCGTGCAGGCGGTTCTCCGCCTGATCCCACGCAGCCGAGCGCGGCCCGTACAGCACCTCGGCGGTGATCTCCTCGCCGTCGTGCGCGGGCAGGCAGTGCAGCACGATGCCGCGAGAGCTCATCAGCGAGACGAGCCCGGCGTCGATCGTCCAGCCGGCGAAGTCCCGCAGCCGCTGCGCGCTCTCCTCCTCCTGGCCCATGCTCGTCCAGACATCGGTGTAGAGCACGTCGGCGCCGGTGGCGGCCTCACGCGCGTCACCGCACAGCTCGATGCTGCCGCCGCTTGCTGCGGCCAGAACCCGGGCGCGCTCGACGGCCTTCGCGGGCGGCTCGTAGCCGGCCGGCGTCGCGGCGACGAAGCTGGCGCCCACCTTGACGCAGGCGATCATCAGCGAGATGCAGACGTTGTTGCCGTCGCCGACGTAGACGATGCGGGCGCCGTGCAGCTCGCCGAGGCGCTCACGGATCGTCAGCAGGTCGGCGAAGGCCTGGCAGGGATGCGCATCGTCGGTGAGACCGTTGACGATCGGAATCGAGGCGTGCTCGGCGTACTCCTTCACCTCGGCCTGGGCGAAGGTGCGGATCACCAGCCCGTCGAGGTAGCGCGACAGCACGAGCGCCGTGTCCTGGATCGACTCGCCGCGCGCATCCACGTGCATGCCGAGCGTCGAGAGCTGCACCGCGTCGGCGCCGAGCTGGCCGATGCCTGCGGCAAACGAGACGCGCGTTCGCGTCGACGGCTTGCGGAAGATCATCCCGATCGTGCGGCCCTCGAGCAGGCGGTGCGGCGTCCTGGCGGCATGCAGCGCCTTCAGCTCGTCGGCGAGATCGAGCGTCACGAGGATCTCGCCGGTGCTCCAGTCACCGACGCGCAGCAGGTCGCGCCCCTTGAGCGTCAGCGTCGGCAGCTGGATCGATGGAGACATCACGGAGCGTCCAATCCTAGAGTGCAGTAGGGTCACGCGGGTGGTTGACCGGGGGATAGCACTGTTCTCGCGCGGGCGCGCAGCTCCTGCCGCGTCCCGGCGGACGCTCGTCCTCGTGTACGCGCTGATCTTCCTCAACTCGATGCAGTTCATCGGGATGGTGGCCGTCGCCCCCACCTACGCCGACGATCTCGACCTCTCGAAGTTCCAGACCGGGCTGATCTTCGCCGTCTCCGGGCTTGCCACCGCAGTAGCCGCGATTCCCATCGGCCTGTTCGCCGATCGGCTCGGCGCGCGGCGCGTCACGCTCACCGGCGCCACGATCGTCTCGGCCGCGCTCGTCCTGCAGGGCCTCGCGCCGAGCCTGCCGTGGCTGCTCGTCGCGCGTGTCGCGATCGGCATGGGCTTCACGGCGGTGCTGGCGGCCGGCCCGGCCTGGGTCGCCGAGTCAACGGCGCCGGAGCGCCGCCCCGCCGCAACCGCCGCTCTGATGCCGGTCGCCGGGCTCGGCCTGCTCGTCGGGCCGACCCTTGCCGGGACGCTCACGGATGCCTTCGGCCGGGCAACGCCGATGCTCCTGTTCTGCGCGCTGGTCGCCACCTGCGTGGGCGCGCTGCTGCTCAGCCCGCCCGGCGGCAGCGAGCCGCACGGGCACAACCCGGTGCTGCAGACCTTCACCCGGGGCCGCTCCTCGGTGCTCGTGCTGGCGGCGCTGCTGATGTTCGCCACGGGCGTGCTCGGCGAGACGGTGAGCGGCGTGCTCGGCCCGCTGCGCCTCGACCACAACGGTCTCTCGGCCAGCGCCATCGGTGGCATCCTCTCGGCTGGCGCGGGCGCGCTGATCGTCGTCTCGCTGCTGATGACCCGCCACGCCCGCCGCGTGATCACGCTGCCGGCCGCGACTGCGACGATGGCCACCCTCGGCGTCATGCTGGCGCTGCTCGCGGTGAGCGGCGACACCGTGCCGACCGCCGTCGGGCTGATCCTGCGCACCGCCGCGCTCGGCGCGATCTACACCATCGCCTTCCCGTTCGCCTCGATGGGCGCGGACGCCGTCGGCATCGGCAGCGGCGCCGTCTACGCGTCGATGCAGCTCGTCGCCGGGCTCTCCACCTGCATCGGGCCGCTCGCCGCGGGCAAGATCGGCGAGACCGCCGGCGACTCGGTCGCGTACGGGATCACGGTCGTGGCGTGCGCCGCCGCCGCCGCCTGGCTCGCCCAGCAGAGCCGCAAGCAGCGCCGCGAACGCACGCCGGCATGATCGCCCGCATCCGCTCGACCAGCTGGGCGGTCATCGTCGCGCCCACGCTCGGCGCCTTCCTCTTCTCGGCCGACACGATCACGATCCAGATCGCCAACCCGCGCATCGGCTCGTCGCTGCACACCGGGCTCGACGGGCTGCAGTGGGCCGCCAACGGCTTCCTGCTGCCGTTCTGCGTGCTGCTCGTGGCGATGGGGACGCTCGCTGACAAGCTGGGGCCGCGCAAGGTGCTGCTCGGCGGCATCGCCGTGTTCGGCGCGGGCGAGGTGCTGGGGTCGCTGGCGCCGTCGATCGACGTGCTGGTGGCCGGGCGCGTGCTGGCCGGGATCGGTGGGGCCGCGATGATGCCCGCCGGCGTCTCGGCGCTGCGCCTGCAGATCCCCGAGCAGCGCCTCGTCAGCGCGATGGCCGTGTGGGGCGCCGGCGCGATGGGCGGGGTCGCGGTCGGCGGCATCGTCGCGGGCCTGCTGCTGAAGGTCGCCTCCTGGCGGGGCGCGCTGTGGCCGCTCGCCATCGCCGCTGCCATCGGCTTCGTGATCGCCGCCGTCACGCTGGAGGATCGCCGCGTCGAGCACCCGCAGCAGCTGAAGCCCGTCTGGAACATCGGGCTCGCGCTCGGCCTCGGCGGCGTGGTCTGGGGCCTGACGCAGGCGGGGTCGCACGGCTGGGGCTCGGTGGACACGCTGCTGCCCGTGCTGCTTGGCGTCGGCGCGATCGCCGGGACAGCCGTGCTCGCCGTGCCGGAGCTGCGGCGCACCGCGCTCGGCGTCGATCTGCCGCGCATCGGGGTCGCGTTCGCCGCGGTCATCACGGCGAACTTCGGTGTCGTCGCAATGAGCTTCTTCCTCACGATCTGGCTGCAGCGCGTCGCCGGCTGGTCGGCGCTGGGCGCCGCGGTGCTGCTGCTGCCCTTCTTCGGCCTCTCGGCGGTCACCGCCCTCTACTCGGGCAAGCTGATCGGGCGCTTCGGCAAGGAGCGGGTGCTCGTCGCCAGCTTCGTCTTCGAGCTGGTGGGCCTGCTCGGGCTGATGCGGCTCGACCGCTCGACGCCCTACGGCGAGATCGTGCCGTTCCTGATCCTCACCGGCATCGGGCTGGCGCTGTCGCTGACGGCGCTGGCCATGGTGCTGCTCGGCAGCGCCCCGGCCGACCGCGGCGGCCTGATGTCGGGCCTCCAGGTGTCGGCGAACCAGATCGGCGGCGTGCTCGCGATCGCGCTGCTCGGTGCGATCGTCGCCTCCTCGGTGGGGCCGCGCTACGCCGACGGCCTGGCGCAGGCAGGCCTCCCCCGCTCCGTCCCGGCCAGCGTGCGCTCTGGCCTCGGCCAGGGGATCGCACCGGACGGCGCGCCGCAGCACGCGCTCGGCCTGCAGGCGTTCTCGCAGTCGGTGGGCGTCGCGCTGACGATCGGTGCAGGCGCGTCCGGCCTCGGCCTCCTGCTCTCGCTGTGGCTCGTGCGGCGGCAGCGCCGCCAGCCTGCGACCGCCTAGAGCAGGTCGATCTTCATCGTGACGGCGCTGCCCTTGCCGCCCACGATGTGAAAGCCGCAGCTCTCGAACAGCTCGATCAGCGCCGCGTCCTGCAGCGAGCTGAGCGACAGCGCCGGGATGCCCTGCGACCGCGCCCGCTCGACGATGGCGGCGACCAGCTGCGGCCCGACTCCCTGGCCGCGCCGGCTCGGCACGACGCCGACGGTCAGCTCCGGTGTCTCCTCGTCGATGAAGGCGAAGCCGGGCTCGTCGGCAGTGAAGCTGCGGTACCACGCAGCCCCGACCGTGACATGCGTCTCGTCGTCGAGTGCTATCACCGAGGAGTCGCCGACGCGACCCCAGCCTGCGACGTAGCGCGAGAGCGGCGGCGGATCCTCCTCGATTGACACGCCCGCCCGGCCAGGGCCGGTGTGGCGAACGAGGTCGCGCAGGAAGTGGACATCCTGCTTCTCGCCGTGCCGCATCACGATCCGCACGCTCGCCATCAGAGCGCCAGCCCTGGCTCCTCGAGGAACGTCTTGACGGTCGAGAGGAACTCGGCCGCAGTCGCACCGTCGAGCGCGCGGTGGTCGCAGGTGAGCGTCAGCGACAGCATCGGCCGGATAACGACCTGGCCATCGCGGGCGACCGGCGTGTCCTGGATCGCACCGACGGCGAGAATCGCAGCCTGCGGCGGGTTGAGCACGGCGATGAACGTCTCGATGCCGAACATGCCGAGGTTGGAGATCGAGAACGTCCCGCCCCCCATGTCCTCCGAGGTCAGCTTGCCGGCGCGGGCGCGCTCGACGAGCGCGCTGCGCTCGCTAGCGATGTCGGCGATGCTGCGCAGCTCGGCGCTGCGGATGACCGGCACGACGAGGCCGTTCGGCACGGCGACGGCGATGCCGATGTTGGCGGTGCCGTAGCGGTGGATCGAGTCGCCGGCCCACAGCGCGTTCACCGCGGGATGGCGGACGAGCGCGAGGGCGACGAGCTTCGTGATGACGTCGGAGACCGTCGGCTTGACGGCGCCGTCGGGCGTGCGGGCGACGAGCTGCTTGCGCAGCGCGACCACGCGACCCATGTCGGCCGACAGGGAGATCTGGAAGGCCGGGGCCT
>CANNRA010000173.1 GCA_947507735.1 Actinomycetota bacterium | reverse complement strand
GCCGACGCCGGGCAGCTAGCTCCCGGGCGCGTTCAGGCGCCGGCGAGCTGCGCGGCGACGAACCGGGCGACCGCGCGTGTCGTCTCGAGCCGGAAGGCGATCAGCAGGCGGTCGGTCGCCGCGTCGGCCGGTGTCGCTGCGAGACGCAGCTCGAGCACGGCCTCGGTCGCCGCGAGCGCCGCCTGCTGCCCCTGCAGCAGCGGCTGCGGATCGACCCCCGAGCGACCGCAGAAGACGAGCTTGAGCAGCAGCAGCGAGCGCGCGTCACGCACGTGACCGACCGGCTCCCCGAGCCAGGCGCCGAGGCGACGGGCTCCTGCCTCGCTCGACCCGACGATCGTCCGGCGCGGCCCGCGGCCGCCTGCCTCGCTGCCGCGCTCCTCGATCAGCCCGGCCGCAACGAGCGTGTCGAGCGCGCGGTAGACGAGCGCCCGTGGAAACGTCCACACCTTGCCGATCTCGCCGTCCGGTGACAGCGCGCGTGCGACGGCCCAGCCATGCGTCTCGCTCTCGGCCACGAGCGCCAGGACGGCCCACTCGCCGGGGGAGAGGTCGTCGCGCGTGCCCACGGGGCGAACCGTACCGCCATCGCGGTGGCGTCGAGCCGGTGCCGGCTCAGGTCTGCGGCAGCAGGCGCGTCGCCGTCGCCTTGAACGACGCGACGACGATCTCGCCCTCGCGCAGACCGAGCCGCTCGGCGGACTCGCGCGTCACCTCGCCGGCGAGTCCGCCGACGCCGATGCGGACGCGGTTGCCGAGCGCGAACACCGATGTGACCGGCCCGCGCACGTGGTTGAGCGCCGAGTCGGTTGCCGCCTCGCGGGCGATCGAGATATCCCACGGGTGGATGGCGACGCCCACGCGGCCGATCGCCGTGTCGGTGGAGAAGACCGAGGCACCGCTGTCCAGCACGACCTCGGTGATGTCTCCGTGCGACCGGGCCGTCCCCGAGAGGACGTTGGCGCCGGTCAGGCTCGCGACGAATGCGCTGGCGGGCCGGGCCAGGATCTCGTCGGCGTGCCCCTCCTGCACGAGGCTCCCGTCCACGATCACGCCGATCCGATCGGCGAGCAGCGCTGCGTCGGCGAAGTCGTGCGTCACCAGCAGGGTGGGCAGTGCGAGCTCGTGCAGCAGCTCGTGCATCTCGCCGCGCACCGCGGTCTTCGTCTCGGCGTCGAGGGCCGAGAGCGGCTCGTCCAGCAGCAGCACCTGGGGCTCACGGGCGAGGGCGCGGGCCAGGGCGACCCGCTGCCGCTCGCCGCCGGAGAGGCTGCCCGGCCGCGCCGTTGCGAGATGCGTGATGCGGAAGCGCTCGAGCAGCTCGTCCACGCGCGCCTTCCCGCCGAAGGCGACGTTCTGGCGCACCGTCAGGTGCGGGAACAGCGCGTACTCCTGGAAGACGAGGCCGACGGCGCGCTCGTCCGGGTCGAGGCGGATGCCCCGCGCCGAGGAGTGCCACGTCGTGTCACCCAGGGTGATCTCGCCCCGCTCCGGCCGCACGAGGCCGGCCACCGTCCGCAGCACCGTCGACTTGCCGGCGCCCGAGGGCCCGACGAGCGCGACGGTCTCCGCCCCGACCGCGAGCGCGAGCTCTAGGCGGAAGGAGCGAAGCGGGACGCTGATGTCGAGTCGGAGCGCTTCCACCGGAAACCCAGCTTGAGGGAGAGGAGCAGGACGGCGCTGACGGCGACGAGCAAGCCGCCGATGGCGAGCGCCGTGTCGAAGTTGCTGTCGAACTCAGCGTAGATGGCGAGCGGCAGGGTCTGCGTGCGGCCCTGCAGGCTGCCGGCGAACATGATCGTCGCGCCGAACTCGCCGAGGCCGCGCGCGAAGGCAAGCGCCGTCCCGGCGGCGAGCCCCGCTGCGGCGAGCGGCAGCACGATGCGCGCGAAGGTGCGGGCCTCGCCTGCGCCCAGGGTGCGGGACGCGTCCACCAGCGTCGGGTCGACGGCCTCGAACGATGCGATTGCCTGGCGCACGTAGAGCGGGCTCGCCACGAAGGCGACGGCGAGCACGACGGCCGCCTGCGTGAACGGCACCTGCCAGCCGAGGAAGGTGAGCGCTCCGCCCAGCATCCCGACCCGACCGAAGGCGGCAAGCAGCCCGATGCCGGCGACCGCGGGTGGCAGCACGAGGGGCAGCTCGATGAGCGTGATCGCCAGGGAGCGGCCGCGGAAGCGCCGCGTTGCCAGCAGGTAGGCCGTCGGCGTGCCGAAGAGCAGGATCAGCAACTGTGCTATCACCGTCGTCTTCACGCTGACGACGAGCGCGTCGACGACGACGCGGCTGCCGAGCTGGTCGACGAGGCGGCCGATCGGGACGCGCGTGTAGATCGCGATGAGGGGGAGCGCCAGGAAGGTGGCGGTCGCGAGCGCGGCGAGGCCGAGCCCGGCCGGGAAGAGCTGCTTCCTGGCGAGCACCGGAGCTCTAGCCCCCGTTGTAGGTCGTCGGCAGGCTCTTCGGCGCGGTGAAGCCGGCGGCGGCGAGCGTGGCCTGGCCGGTTCTGGCGAGCAGCTTGTTGATGAAGGCGACCGCGTCGGCTCGGTGCGCGCTCGACCTGACCACCGCGATGCCGTAGCGCACGGGGGGCTGCGCCCAGGCGGGCAGTGCTATCACCTTCACCTTGTCGGAAACGCTCGTCGCGTCGGTCAGGTAGACGAAGCCGGCGTCGGCCTCGCCGAGGCCCACCTTGCCGAGGATCGAGCGGACATCCGGCTCCTGGCTGACGACGTTCGCGAGCACTGTGCTCAGACCGAGCTTCGCGAGGATCTTCCGGGTGTAGCTGCCGATCGGAACCGCAGCGGTACCCGCGAGCAGCTTGATGTCGCTCGCGCGCAGGTCGTACACCGAGCTGATCCCGGCCGGGTTGGCCTTCGGCACGACCAGCACGAGCTTGTTGGCGGTGAACGCCGCCGGCTTCTCGACGAGCCCGGCGGCGTACAGCTGGTCGGGCAGCGTCGTGTTGGCCGAGGCGAAGACGTCGGCAGGGGCGCCGAGCCGGAGCTGGCTCGCCAGCGTGTCGGAGCCGGCGAACGAGTAGCGCGGCGCCGGATCGACCTTCGGGAGCACGTCGGCGAGCGAGGCGGCGGCGAGCACGGTGATCCGGCCCTGCGCCCGGGGAGGGGCGCCGTTGATCGTCGCCACGAGCACCAGCGCCACGATGACCGCGCCGATGATGGCGAGCGGGAAGGCCACCGCGAACGGCGTGCGCTGGCCCAGGGGGGTTCGCTGCCGCTTCTGCATCGCTACGAACGGTACGGCGTGAGCGCGTGCGGCGCCCTGCGCGTGCCGACCGGGGGTGACGAGGGCTGTCCGTGAGATCGCATCCATCTGCTGCTCCTTCCGGCCGTCGGGGCTGGCAGCCCTGTGACGGTCAGCGCAGCGAGACTAGTCAAAATGTGACTACTACGCCAGCTCGTCGGCCTCGAACCAGCAGATCAGGGTCGCGCCGCCGGCCGAGGCGTAGCTGCCCGCCGCGTCGCCCGCGGCGCGGCAGGCAAAGCCCCAGCGCTGGAACTCGAGGTCGCCGGCCACGAGCGAGCCGTCCACGACGACCTCCTCGACCTGGCCGCGGCACTGCGTCCCGGCCCCCGACCAGCCGGCCGGGAGCTCGAGCATCGCGCAGCTGCCCGGCAGGCCGTCGTTACGCCGGTTCACCCACTTGACGCGCGCCCCGGCCCAGGGGCCCTCGGCCACGGGCAGCCAGGGCAGGCCCGGCGTCGGCAGGCGCTCCACCCAGGTGAACGGCGAGCGCTGCCAGTCGTCGGTGATCGGCTGCATGTGGCGGTGCGGGAACTCGCTGCCCTCGTAGCGCAGGATGCGCGAGTCGCCGTCCATGCGGATGATGAAGGTGGCGCCCGTCACGTCGTGCGCGTGCGGCGGGCCGTGCAGCACCCCGGGCGGGCGGAAGAGGTACGAGCCCTCGTCCATGACGTTCCAGCCGAGCTGCAGGCTGCCCTGCAGCGTGAAGGCCTCCTCGATCGTCGGATGCCAGTCGAGCACCGGATCGCGCCAGCCGGGCGGGCAGTGCAGCAGCACCGTGGAGCCCTTCGTCACGGGATCGCTCGTGAGGATCTTGTAGACGGGGCCGGGCACGTTGCCGTCGCGCGTCGTGTCGATCGCCACCCACGGCAGCGCATGCGTGTCCGGGATCAGGTTCGGCGCGTTCACGGCAGTCCTCCTAGTGGCGCGTGACCTCGCGGGCGCGCTCGACGCCGTCCGCGAGCAGGTTGAAGCCAGAGACGACGAGGGCGAGCATCAGGCCGGGGAAGACGAACGTCCACCACTGGCCGGTCGTGATCGCGTCCTTGCCGATCAGGATCATCGAGCCCCACTCGGGCGTCGGCACCTGCACGCCGACACCGAGGAAGGCGAGCGAGGCGACGGTGACGATGGCGTAGCCGAGGCTGAGGCCGAACTGCACGATCACCGGGCCGAGCGCGTTCGGCAGGACGTGGCGCAGGATCAGCCTGCCGGTCGGGTTGCCGAGGGCGACGCCGGCCTCGATGAAGCGCAGCTCGCGGATCGTCAGCACCTGGGCGCGCACCTGGCGCAGGAAGAGCGGCGCGTTGAGGAAGGCCAGGGCCCAGACGACGTTGATCAGCTTGTTGCCGTCGAGGGCCACCAGCGCGAGGGCGAGGATCAGCAGCGGGAACGCCTGGATGACATCGGTGATGCGCAGCGCGACGTCTCCGAGCCAGCCGCGCGAGAAGCCGGCGAAGAGGCCGACGGCAACGCCGATCAGCAGGCCGAGACCGACGCCCTCGACCGCGAGCAGGAGGTCGATGCGCGGGGCGTAGAGCGCGCGCACGAAGATGTCGAAGCCCGATGTGTCGGTGCCGAACGGGTGGTTCCAGCTCGGCGCCTGCAGCGAGTCGTCCGGGTTCGGGTCGCGGGGGCCGTAGTCCGAGATCGCCGGAACGAGGAACGAGCAGATGACGAGGCCGGCGATGATCAGCCCGCCGATCGCCAGCGCCGGGTTGATCTTGCCGGTACGCCAGCACGCGACGGTCGAGCGCGGCAGGGCGCGAAGGCCGGAGAGGAGCGCGCCCGGCGTGGGCAGCGACCCGCCGAGGTC
>CANNRA010000172.1 GCA_947507735.1 Actinomycetota bacterium | reverse complement strand
TCGCCATCTCCACGGCGTGCGGTGTCGCGACGGCGCCCGTGCTGTGGCTGCAGTTCCACGCGGTGCCGCTGCTCAGCGTGCCGGCCAACGCCCTGGCCGGACCGGCGGTGGCGCCGTTGCTCGGCTGCGCCCTGCTCGCAGCGCTGCTGCACCCCGTGCTCCCCGCCGCGGCGACGGCGCTCGCCTGGCTCGCGGGGTGGTGCGGGGCCTGGATCGCCCTCGTTGCGCGGGCGGTTGGCGCCCTGCCACTCGTGCAGGCACGCAGCGCTTCCGGGGCGCTCGCGGCTGCCGTCGTGACGGCGCTCGCGGGCGCCTATGCTTGGAGGCGATGGCGGACGAACTGAAGCCGGCGTACCTGCTCACGGGCAGCGACACCCCCAAGATAGATCGTGCCCTACGCCGCCTACGCGGCCGCTTCGACCCGAGCGCCTACGAGCAGCTCGACGGGCTCACCGTCAGGGGCAACGACGTTGTCGCCGCGTGCAACAGCATGGGCCTCTTCGGCGGTGACGACCGTCTCGTCGTCGTCACCGAGGTGGACGGACGTCCCAACAACGACGGTCGCCTGGTCGGCGGGCTCAAGGCGGCCGACATCGAGGAGATCGCGGCGTACCTCGCCGCGCCCGCGCCCGGCACCGTGCTCGCGCTCGTCGGCAGGGAGGTCAAGGGCGACTCCGCTCTCGCCAAGGCGGTCAAGAAGCGCGGCGACATCCTCGCCTTCGATGTCTCCAAGAAGGAGCTGCCGCGCTGGATCCGCGAGCAGTTCGCGGCCCGCCGCGTTCCCGTGGACATCGAGGCCTGCCGGCGCCTGATCGAGCTCGTCGGCGAGAGCCGCACCGATCTCGCGACCGAGGTCGATCGTCTCTGCACCTGGTCGGCCGGCGAGCCGGTGTCCGAGGCCGTGATCGATCGCCTCGTGCTGCCCCGCGCCGAGGTCGAGTCGTTCGCCCTCACCGACGCCTTCGGTGAACGCGACGTCGCGCTTGCGCTCGAAGCCTTCGAAGCCCGCCTCGAGCAGGCCACCGACAGCAACCGCGAGCTGACCTCGCTTGTCGCCACGCTGGCGGCGCACATCCGCCGCCTGCGGGAGGTGCAGGAGCTGGAAGGCCAGGGTGTCCGGCCGGACGAAGCTGCCACAAAGCTGAAGCGGCACCCCTTCTACGTGAAGAAGCTCTACGGGCAGGCCGCAGAGTACTCACGCGAGGAGCTCCGAAACGCATTGCAGGAGCTGGCCCGGTTGGACCACGCACTCAAGGGTGGAAGCAGGGAACCGGGCGAACTCGCCTTCTCGCGCATGCTGATCGCAACCGTCGGCAGGCGAGAGCCTGCCGGACGGAGAGCGAGCTAGCTAGCTGCCGGAGACGAGACGCGCGGCCTGCGACTTCTTGCGGGCGGCGGTGTTTTTGTGGAGAGCGCCCTTGGATGTAGCCTTGTCGATCCAACGCACGAGCTCAACATGCTCTGCGGAGATCTTCACGGCTTCGCCCTCGGTGACCGCTGCCTGAAGGCGCTTGGTGAGCGTCTTCACGGTGGAGCGGTACCGGAGGTTCTGGAGCCGCTGACGGGTGGCGATCCGAACGCGCTTCTCTTGCTGCTTAATGTTTGGCATTGCGGCTGCGGATGGTAGCAGAGGGTCGCGGCCGAGGCTGCACCCACTGCGGCGGTATGCTCCGCCCCGTGGCTGAGACCGGCCCACGTCGGCGACTTGCACTGTCGACGGCGATCTTCTCGCTGGCCACCGGCCTCTCCCGCGTGCTGGGCCTCGTGCGCGAGATCTTCGCCGCCTACTTCTTCGGCACGTCCGGGAGCATCAACGCGTTCACGATCGCGTTCCAGATCCCGAACCTCGTGCGCGCCCTCGTCGCCGATGCGGCGCTCAGCTCGGCGTTCGTGCCGGTGTTCACCGAGCTGCTCGAGCAGGGCGACCGCAAGCGGGCCTGGCGGGTTGCCTCCAGCCTCTTCTGGATCATGCTGCTCGGCCTCAGCGCGCTCTCGGCGCTGTTCATCCTGCTCGCGCCGATCGCCATCATGCCCTTCGGCGACCCGGGCGGCGACAAGGCGCTCGCTGCCAACCTCGCCCGGGTGCTCTTCCCGATCGTCGCGCTGCTCGGGGCGTCCGGGATCGTCGTCGGCATCCTCAACTCGTACGACCACTTCACGGTGCCGGCGATCACCCCGGTGTTCTGGAACATCGCGATCATCATCGGGCTCGTGCTCGGCGTCCCGCACGCGCACGGTCCGAGCGCCCAGCTCTACGTCTACGCCGGCTCGATCCTCGCCGGCACCGTCATCCAGGTGCTGCTGCCGCTGCCGTGGCTGCGCGGGCTCGACGACCGCCTGCGCGTCGTCATCGATTGGAAGGACCCGGCCGTCCGGCGCGTCTTCAAGATGATGGTCCCGGTCACGCTCGGCCTCGGCCTGATCAACTTCAACGCCTTCGTCGACTCGATCTTCGCCTCGCGGCTGATCGATGCGAACCTGGCGCCGGCCGCGATCGACAAGGCCTTCCGCGTCTACATGCTCCCGCAGGGGATATTCAGCGTCGCCATCGCGACGGTGCTCTTCCCCTCGCTTGCGCGCCTCGCCGCCCGCTCGGACATGGACGGCTTCCGCAGCACCGTGGCCCACGGCATCCGTCAGATCGGCTTCATGCTGATCCCCGCCAGCATCCTCACCGCCGTGCTTGCCGAGCCGATGGTGCGCGTCATCTACCAGCGCGGTGCCTTCTCGCCCGGGCAGACGCCCGTCGTCGCCGCCGCCCTCGCGGCCTTCTCGGCCGGTCTCGCCTTCAACGGCGCGATGCTGATGCTCAACCGCGCCTTCTTCTCGCTGCAGCAGAACTGGATCCCGACCTGGGTCGCGCTCGGCAACCTCGTGCTCAACGCGACCCTCGACCTCGTCTTCTACCGCTTCGGCGTGTGGGGGATCCCGTTGGCGACCGCGGTCGCCAACGTCGTCGGCACGGTGGCGCTGCTGCTGCTCCTGCGCAGGCGCCTCGGCGGGCGACTCGGCTTCGGCGAGACGGCGGACGGGGTGGTACGGATCACGGTCGCGTCGCTCGCAGCGGCCGGGATCGGCTTCCTTGTCTGGTGGGTCGTCGACCGCACGGTCGGCCGCTCGACCGGGTCGCAGATCCTCTCGCTCGGCCTCGGCATCACGGCCGCAATCGACGTCTACCTCGCCGTCTGCCTCCTCCTACGCGTGAAGGAGATGGGGACGTTGCTATCGTTGAGAGCGCGAGTGCGCCGCCATCAGTGACAAAACCTATGGATCAGCAGCGCATACGCAACTTCTCGATCATTGCCCACATCGACCATGGCAAGTCGACGCTGGCCGATCGCATCCTCGAGATCACCCAGTCGGTGGCCAGC
The DNA here is from genome assembly GCA_947507735.1 of Actinomycetota bacterium. GTDB lineage: Bacteria > Actinomycetota > Thermoleophilia > Gaiellales > Gaiellaceae > CANFDS01. The sequence goes on along the minus strand of CANNRA010000172.1, from coordinate 1,745 downwards.
CGTGACATGCGCGCGCAGCTGCTCGACTCGATGGATCTCGAGCGTGAGCGCGGGATCACGATCAAGGCGCAGGCAGTGCGCGTCGAGTGGAAGGGCTACCAGCTCAACCTGATCGACACGCCGGGCCACGTCGACTTCACCTACGAGGTGTCGCGCAGCCTCCAGGCCTGCGAGGGCGCGTTGCTCGTCGTCGACGCCGCCCAGGGCATCGAGGCGCAGACGCTCGCCAACGCCTACCTGGCGATCGAGAACAACCTCGAGATCGTGCCGGTCGTCAACAAGATCGACCTGCCCGCCGCCGATCCCGACGGTGCCGCCGCCGCCATCGCCGAGCTGATCGGTGATGACCCCGACAACGTCGTGCGCATCTCGGCCAAGACGGGCATCAACGTCGACAAGGTGCTCGACGAGATCATCGCCCGCGTCCCGCCGCCGAGCGGCGACCCGACCGCGCCGCCGCGCGCCCTGATCTTCGACTCGTCCTACGACCAGTACCGCGGCGTCGTCGCCTTCGTGCGCGTCGTGGATGGCGTCTTCCGCACCCACGACTTGCTGCGCACGATGGCCACCGACACCCAGTTCGCCGTCGAGGAGATCGGGGTGATGACCCCGGCGATGCGCCCCGAGAAGGAGCTGCGCGCCGGCGAGGTCGGCTTCGTCGTGACCGGCCTCAAGGAGGTCTCGAAGCTGCGCGTCGGCGACACCCTGACGCTGCAGAAGGGCGGTGCCGAGTCCGCCCTGCCCGGCTACAAGGACGTCAAGCCGATGGTCTTCTCGGGTCTCTTCCCCACCGATGGCGAGGACTACCCGCAGCTGCGCGACTCCCTCGAGAAGCTGAAGCTGAGCGACGCCTCCCTCTTCTACGAGCCCGAGACCTCGCAGGCGCTCGGCTTCGGCTTCCGCTGCGGCTTCCTCGGCCTGCTGCACATGGAGATCGTGCGCGAGCGGCTGGAGCGCGAGTTCGACCTCGACCTGCTGGTGACCGCGCCGAACGTCGCCTACAACGTGACGCTGCGCAACGGCGACATGATCGAGGTGCACAACCCGAGCGAGATGCCGCGCGAGCTGGAGGGCGTCGAGGAGCCTTACATTCGCGCCTCGATCATCGTGCCCAAGGAGTACGTCGGCACGATGATGGAGCTCAACAACGAGCGCCGCGGCCGCTACGAGCGCATGGACTACCTCAGCGAGGAGCGGGTGATGCTGGTCTACGACCTGCCGCTCGCCGAGGTCGTGCTCGACTACTACGACCAGCTGAAGTCGAGGACGAAGGGCTACGCCAGCTTCGACTACGACATGATCGGCTTCCGCCCCGGCGACCTCGTGCGCGTGGACGTGCTGCTGGCCGGCGACCTGGTCGATGCGCTCTCGCTGATTGCGCACAGGGACTTCGCCTACGATCGCGGCAAGGCGCTCGTCGAGCGGCTCCGCAAGGAGATCCCGCGGCAGATGTTCGACGTCGCGATCCAGGCCGCGATTGGGTCGCGCGTGATCGCCCGTGAGACGATCACCGCCCGGCGCAAGGACGTGCTCGCCAAGTGCTACGGCGGCGACATCTCCCGCAAGCGCAAGCTGCTGGAGAAGCAGAAGAAGGGCAAGAAGCGGATGAAGCAGGTCGGCTCCGTCGAGGTTCCGCAGGAGGCGTTCCTCGCCATCCTCAACCTCGACAACTCCAAGAAGCCGTGACGGCTGCGGCGCCTGCGCCGCCCGGCCCGAAGAGGGCAGCCGGCGGGGTGCGCCACCTC
>CANNRA010000171.1 GCA_947507735.1 Actinomycetota bacterium | reverse complement strand
GCGATCTCCGACCGCGGCGCACCACGCCGCCGGGCGACCGCGACGACATCCCGTTGGAACTCGACAGGGAACTTCTTTGGCATGACGACATCCTTCCCGCGAGACGGTGCCTCGCACAAGAGATGTCAACCAAAGTCGGGGCAGACCCTACATCCTCCTCACGGCCTCGGTGCTGGCAGGCCTCGTGCTCAAGACGCGGCCCTTCCGCTCGCTGAAGCCGGCCCAGGTCATCGACATCCACCGCTTCCTGTCGATCCTCGGCCTCGGTGCCCTCGCACTGCACGGCATCACCCTGGTGCTCGACAAGGCCGTGTCGATCCCGATCGTCGCGCTGTTCGTGCCCGGGGCCTCGCCGTACAGGCCGCTCTGGGTTGGCATCGGCGTGCTGGCTGCCGAGCTGATGGTGGTCGTCTACGCCTCCTTCTCGCAGCGCAAGCGGATCGGCGCGAAGAACTGGCGGCGCCTGCACTACGCCACGTTCCTCGTCTTCGCCCTCGCCACGGTGCATGGCCTTGTCGCCGGCACCGACACGGGCCGGCCGTGGGCGCTCGGCGTCTACCTGGTCGCCACGGGCTCGGTGCTCGGGGCCACCGCCTTCCGGGCGCTCTCGCCCAAGCCGCCGGCACCGGTTCGTGCCCCTGGCGCTGCTGCTCCTGCCACCACCACCAGCCGTCCAACCGTCTGAGAGGAGTTCGTCATGTCCCGCTATCTCATCGAGATCGATCGCTCTGCCTGTACCGGCTACGGCGTCTGTGAGTTGGAGGCTCCGGTCCTGTTCCAGGTGGACGAGGAGGGCATCGCCGTCGCGCCGGACGCCCTGACCGACGACGCCACCGTGCTCGCTGCCGCGAAGGCGTGCCCGATGGGCGCGATCCGCGTCATCGACACGCTCTCGGGCCGAGTGGCGGCCTGAGAGCGGTGCCGCGCGGCGGTGCTAGCCTCGTCGAGATGGCGCATCGAGTCTCAGGGCCGCTCGCGCGGCGTCGGGCGAAGGTCGCGCTCGCGATCGTGGTGCTCGGCGGCGCCGTCACGGCCATCGCGGTCGCCAATGTGGCGCTGCTCGACGTCGCCGGCGGTGCCGAGGATCAGGTCGGGGGGCTCAGCGCGCGCCTTGACACTGCGCTGCCGCCGCGCCTCGCCCTCAGCAGCACGCCGGTGACAGGCACCGTCACGGCGCCGGTCACGGCGCCAGGTACTTCGACTCCGCCTGCGAGGACCAGCTCCACCGCGACGACTCCGCCTGCGAGGACTGCGTCCGCTACGCCGACCACGCCCGCGACAGCAGCGGCGACCGAGACCGAGACCGAGCCGGACGGTGCGGCACCGGGCGACGCCGACCACGACGAGGACGCGCTCCACCGCGACGACTGATCCCTACAGGCGAGCGACGGGGCGCCGCGAGGGGGACGACTCGCGACGCCCCGACGCCCGGCTGCGGGAGTGCTAGCCCTGCCCGGGCAGCTCGGGGGTCGTGCCGCTCCGCCACTGGAGCTGCGACTCGACGGCGACGACACCGACGATCAGCCGCACCGCCTCGGGCAGCGCGACCACGTCGGTCTCGGTCGAGAGCTCCCCTGCGAGCTGCACGATGCCGCCCTCCACCGTCACGTCCACGGCGTCGGACGGCAGCGAGAAGGCGCCTTCGAGCACCTCGCGGCGGATCTCCAGGGCGATCTCGGCGTCGGGGCGGGTGAAGGCACGCACGAGGTCGGAGCGGCTGACCAGCCCGACGAGGCTGCCGCCCTCGAGCACGGGCAGGCGTGCGATGCCCAGCTCGAGCATCAGCGCCGCCGCGGCCGACACCGAGCGATCGGGGTCGATCGTCACGGCGGGTGCTGTCATCGCCTCGCCGGCTGTGCGGGCCGCCGAACTCCCCTTGCGCAGGATGTCGGTCTTCGACACCACGCCGATCACGGCTCCTGTTGCATCGACGACGGGCAGGCCGGAGATGCGGAGCTTCGAGAGCAGGACGGCAACCTCCTTCAGCGAGGCGTTCGGCCCCACCGTTTGCACCGCCGTGGTCATGATGTCCTTGACCTTCACTGCGTCTCTCCTACTCAGGCTCGGGGCTTACGCCAGCGCGAAAGGGCCGATGGAGGCCTCATGCGCGGCATCAGCGATGCACGAGGCAATCACCTCGAGTTCGGGCACGCTGCCACCGGGAACCCAGATGACGAGCGGTGCAGACTCGACGAGCCGCAGCACGACGCAGCGTTCGCCGTGCGCAGGCTCGGAACGACCGTCCTCGAGCGAGACCTGCTTGATGTCATCGACCGGGATCGCGAGCGATACCTCGATGCCGTAGCCGGCGTCGCGGCCGATCAGCCGGATCCGGTCGTCGGCTGCCCACAGTGCGCCGCTGTAGCGGTGCCGAGCACCCGCTCTGCACCACACGATCCTGTCGGCCACAGGCGTCCCATCCATGTGTCAAGGGTGGTCGGCCGGGTGCCGGACCAACATCAGTGGTGCCGCGTAACCCGCAGCGGAAAAACACCGACAGGCCGCTGTATTCCGTGTAATGCCAGGCCGGAGCGAGGCGTGCGAGGGGTCGCGGTCAGGCGCGCAGAGCGCGCAGGGCGTTGAGGATGACGGCCACGTCGATGACCTCCTGGAGGAGAGCGCCGCCGATCGGATGCAGGAGGCCGACAGCTGCGAAGGCCATCGCCACGAAGCTGAGGCCCATGCCGACCAGGACGCTCTGGCGGGCGATGAAGAGCGAGCGGCGGCCGATCGAGATGGCATCGACGATCCGGTCGATCCGATCGACGACGATCACGGCGTTCGCGGTCTCGGAGGAGACGGTGGCGCCGAGCGAGCCCATCGCGATGCCGACATCGGCGGTGGCGAGAGCCGGCGCGTCATTGATGCCGTCTCCGACCATCACCACGGCGCGCATTGCCGGGTCGGCCTGGAGGGCGCGCACCACCTCGAGCTTCTGCTCGGGCGACTGCTCGGCGTGGACGCGATCGACCCCGAGCTCGCGCCCGACCTCGTTGGCAGCCGCCTGACGGTCGCCGGTCACCATCGCGACGTGCCTCACGCCGACGGCGCGCAGGCGGTCGGTGAGGCCAGCTGCGTCGGCGCGGGCGTGGTCGGCCATGACGATGGCGCCCGCCAGCTCGCCGTTGATGCCGACCAGGATCTTGGCGCGACCGGCGCCGCTCTCGGTGTCGAGCCGGTCGGCGAGCGCGTGGGTCGCCTGCGCGTCGATGCCGCGCTCCTGCAGCCAGCCGGCGCTGCCAACCGTGATCCGGCGCCCCTCAACGACGCCCGCGACGCCCTGGCCAAGCTGCTCCTCCGGCTGCTCCGGGAACGAGAGTGCGAGGCCGCGCGCCTGGGCACCGTGGACGAGCGCCTCCGCCAGAGCGTGGGCCGAGACCTGGTCGAGCGAGGCGGCGAGCCGCAGCAACTCGTCCGGTTCGAACCCGCCGCTGCTGACGACGCTCTCGATTCCGGGGTGGCCGAGGGTGAGCGTGCCGGTCTTGTCGAAGAGCACGGAACGGGTCTGGCCGAGCTGCTCGATGACGCCACCGCCCTTGACGATGATGCCCAGCCGGGCTGCCCGCGAGACACCGGAGATGAGCGCGATCGGCGCGCCCAGGATCAGCGGGCACGGGGTGGCGACGACGAACACGGCGAGGGCGCGCAGCGAGTCGCCGGACACCCCCCAGGCGATGCCTGCGACGACGGTCGTCACCGGGAGGAAGACGGCGGCGTACCTGTCGGCCATGCGCACGAACGGCGCCCGCTGGGTCTCGGCCTCGCGGACGAGCTTGACCAGGGCGGCGTAGGCGGAGTCGGCGGCCGAGCGGGTTGCGCGCAGCTCGAACGCCTCGCCAGCGTTGGCCGTGCCCGAGTGCGCCTGCCCGCCGGCCTGGACGGTCACCGGCAGCGGCTCGCCGGTCAGGGCCGACTCGTCGATGATCGCCTCGGCAGAGACGATCGCGCCGTCGACCGGGATCACCTCGCCCGGCCGCACGACGATGGTGTCACCCGGCGCGACATCCTCGACCGGGATCACCTCGAGCGTGTCGCCGACCCGCCGATGCGCGACGCGCGGTGCCCGCTCGACGAGCGCCGTCAGCTCGCGGCGCGCTCGCTTGCTGGCATAGGCCTCGAGCGCGGCCCCGCCGGACATCATCAGGCCGATCAGCGCACCGACGAGATACTCGCGGAACGCGAGCGCACCGGACATCGAGACGAGAGCGACCGCGTCGACGCCGACATCGCGCCGCAGCAGCGAGCGCAGCGTCGACCAGCCGAGCGGCACGAGCAGCGCAGCCGTGACGACGCCCCACAGCGCATCGCCGACGTCACCGTGCCCGACGAGATGGAGGAGCTCGCCGAGCGCGACGCCCGAGGCAGCCGCCGCCGCGGGGACACGCTCGTCGCGCAGCAGGCTCCGCACGCTGCCGGGTGAGAAGGCCATCAGTCTCCGATCTACCAGGTCTTGGTGCGGGTCGTCTCGCGCGCCGGGCGGACGCGGATGCGCCAGTCCACGGCGACGCAGCCGTCGGGTCCAGCCACGATCGGGTTCAGATCAAGCTCGGCGACCTCGGGCAGATCGTCGGCCAGCCGGGAGAGGCGCAGCAGCAGCTCGGCGAGGGCGTCGGCGTCGGCGGCGGGCTTGCCGCGGAAGCCTGCGACCAGCTTGCCGGTCTTGCCGGTGCGCACCAGCTCGTCGGCGTCGGCGTCGGTGAGCGGCGCGATGCGGAACTGCGCCTGGCCGATCAGCTCGGCGTAGGTGCCGCCCGGCCCGAAGGCGACGAGCGGCCCGAACAGCGGGTCCTGCACGACGCCCGCGAGCAGCTCCGCGCTGCCGTCGAGCATCCTCTGGACAACCACCGGGCCGCCGATACGGGCGGCAGCGGCACGGACATCGTCCTCGTTGGCGAGGTTGAGGGCGACGCCGCCCGACTCCGTCTTGTGCGCGCCAGCGACGGCGGTCTTGACGACGACGGGGAAGCCGAGCTCGCTCGCTGCCGCTGCAGCTGCAGCGGGGTCGGCAGCGTCGCGCTCGGGCACCACGGGGATGCCGTAGGCGGAGAGGAGCGCGCGGGCGGCGGGCGATGGCAGCCAGAGGTCGTCGCTGCCCTGCGAGAGCGCGTCGGCCAGGATCGCCCGGGCGCGCGCCGGGGCGATGCCGTCCAGCTCGGGGCTGCTGCCGGCGGGGCGGCGCAGCCAG
>CANNRA010000170.1 GCA_947507735.1 Actinomycetota bacterium | reverse complement strand
GTCCCGCCCAGCGGCCACCGACGAGCAGCACGGCGTCGCGGGCACCGGCAGGCGCCTGGGCGATCACCTCGCCGAAGCTCGCCTCGCCGGAGCGCGGGGTGACGAGCACGGGCTCGCCGGCACGAGCGGCCGCGCCCACGCCAGGGGCGAGCAGCGCGCAGGCAGCCGCCAACAGAACCACGCCGAGGGTCAGCCGCCCACGGAACCGGGCGCGCAGGGCGCCCCCCTCGCTCACTCCCTCGCCAGAGTTGCCTGCAATCGGCCAATCGGGCGTAACTCTGGCGACACCACCCCAAACGGGACGCCGTGCCATCGAGCCGCAGCGACCCGCCACCCGCTACTCCTCGCCCGCGTTCTCCCCTGCGGCACGATCCTGCAGCTCCCCGACCACGGACGGGTCGGCGAGCGTGGTCGTGTCGCCGAGCGGCCGGTTCTCGGCCACGTCGCGCAGCAGGCGGCGCATGATCTTGCCCGAGCGCGTCTTCGGCAGCTCCGGCGTGAAGACGATGTTCGCGGGCTTCGCGATCGGCGAGATGACGTGCGCCACGTGGTTGCGCAGCTCCTCGAGCATCGCCACCGAGCTCTCGAACCCGCTGCGCAGCGTCACGAACGCGACGATCGCCTGGCCGGTGATCGCGTCGGCACGAGCAGCCACGGCAGCCTCGGCCACGGCGGGGTGTGACACCAGCGCGCTCTCGATCTCGATCGTCGACATGCGGTGGCCGGCAACGTTCATCACGTCATCGACGCGGCCGAGCAGCCAGTAGTCGCCGTCCTCGTCGATCCGTGCGCCGTCGCCCGCGAAGTACACCCCGGGGAACCGCGACCAGTAGACATCCTGGAAGCGCTCCGGGTCGCCGAAGATGCCGCGCGTGATGCCCGGCCACGGCTTCTTCAGCACGAGGTAGCCGCCGCCACCGGGGCCGACCTCCTCGCCCGCCTCGTTGAAGACGCCAACGTCGACGCCGGGGAACGGCTTCGTCGCGGAGCCCGGCTTCGTCGTCGTCACGCCCGGCAGCGGCGCGATCAGGATCATCCCGGTCTCGGTCTGCCACCAGGTGTCGACGATCGGGCAGCGCGCCCCGCCGATGTGCTCGTGGTACCAGATCCACGCCTCGGGGTTGATCGGCTCGCCGACCGACCCGAGCAGGCGCAGCGTCGAGAGATCGTGCTTGGCCGCGTGCTCGGCGCCCCACTTCATGTGCGAGCGGATCGCGGTGGGGGCGGTGTAGAGGATCGTCACGCCGTAGCGCTCGACGATCTCCCACCAGCGGTCGTGGGCCGGGAAGTCGGGCGTGCCCTCGTAGAGGACGGAGGTGGCGCCGTTCGCCAGCGGCCCGTAGACGATGTACGAGTGGCCGGTGATCCAGCCGATGTCGGCCGCGCACCAGTAGACGTCGGTCTCCGGCTTGTGGTCGAAGACGTAGTGGTGCGTCGTGGCCGCGCCGACCAGGTAGCCGCCCGTCGTGTGCGCGATGCCCTTCGGCTTCGCCGTGGTGCCGGACGTGTACATCAGGAAGAGCAGATCCTCGGCGTCCATCGGCTCACAGGGGCAGCTCGCGGGATCGTCGGAGAGACCGGCGCAGGCGTCGGCCCAGAAGACGTCGCGGCCGGCCTGCATCGCCACCGGCGCGAAGGTGCGCTGCGCGACGATGACCGTCTGCACGTTCGGCGCGAGCTCCAACGCCTCGTCGGCGATGATCTTCAGGCCGACCGGCTTGCCGCGGCGCCACGCCTCGTCCTGCGTGATCAGCACGGTGCAGCCCATGTCCACCATGCGGTCGCCCAGCGAGTCGGCCGAGAAGCCGCCGAAGACCACGGTGTGCGGCGCGCCGAGGCGCGTGCAGGCGAGCATCGCCACGGGCAGCTCCGGCACCATGCCCATGTAGATGGCGACGGCGGTGCCCTTCTGCACGCCAAGCTTCTTCAGCGCATTCGCGAACAGCACGACCCGGCTCTGGAGGTCGCTGTAGGTGATCGGCACGATCTCGTCGGCCGGCTCGCCCTCCCAGTGGAAGGCGACCTTGTCGCCGCGGCCCGCCAGCACGTGGCGGTCGACGCAGTTGTGGCAGACGTTGAGCTTGCCGCCGATGTACCACTCGGCCTGCGGCGGGTTCCACGAGTAGAGCTCCGTCCACGGCTCGAACCAGTCGAGGCGACCGGCCTCGGTGCTCCAGAGCTCGTCGAAGTCGCGGTCGTAGATCGCGGGCTGAGCGTTCGCCTGCGCGGCGAAGGCGGCCGACGGCGGGAAGCGGCGCTCCTCGACCTGCATCGTCTCGATCGAGTGGCCCTGCTGCGGCGCTGGGGAGGCGCCTTGCTGATTCGCGTCGGTCATGGCTCCAGGTCGTACGGGTAGTCGGCGAAGGTGACGGCGCCGGCGGGCGTGACGAGGACGGTGTCCTCGAGGCGAACGCCGCCGTAGCCGGGACGGTAGAGGCCTGGCTCGAGCGCCAGGACATCACCCGCCACGAAGGCGCCGCCGCTGCGGCCGACGCCAGGCTCTTCATGCACTTCGAGACCCACTCCGTGTCCGAGGGCGTGGTAGAAGCCGGACGCGAGCACGGTGCCCGGCTCCTTGCTGCGCTGGGTCGGCTGGCCGGCCTGCTCGAACAGGTCGCAGGCGGCGAAGTGCAACTCCTTGCCCGTGACGCCGGGGCGTGCGCCCGCGATCGCCTCGTTCAGCGAACGCAGGCACAGCGCATGCCAGGCGACGAGCTCGGGGTCGGGGGTGCCCCACACCCAGGTGCGCGTCATGTCGGTGTGACAGCCCGACTCGGGGTCGCGCGGGAAGAGATCGAGCAGCACCGGCTCGTTGGGGCGGATCGGGCCGGAGCCCTCATCGTGGCCTACCGCGGTCTGGGCGCCGGTCGAGACGATCAGCTCGTCGGCGGCGAGGCCGTGCTCGAGGAAGGTGGCGCGGATGGCAGCCTTCAACCGCTCACACGTGAGGATCGCTCCGCCCTGGTGGAGGAAGCCGTCGGGGCCGGGCGCCGAATCGCGCAGCAGGGCGCGGGCTGCGTCCAGGGCGGCCTCGGTGCCGCGCTGGGCGCGGCGGATCCCGGCGATCTCCGCCTCGGTCTTGACGCGCCGGCGCCCCGCGAACAGGTCGCGGTCGACGGTCAGCTGCACGCCGTCGGCGCGCAGCCGGTCGGCGAGCTCCAGCGGGAAGTCGTGCGGCACGCAGGCCTCGCGGATGCCGAGCCGGGCAGCCGCGCGCACGAGCAGCTCCAGCACCGCCCCCTCGCGGTCGAGCCCCGAGGCGAGCAGCTCGTCGAGGCCGAACTCCTCCCACGGGTGGATCGCGTAGGGGCCGGGCAGCGCCTCGACGCGGGGCAGCTCCAGCGAGGAGATGACGATGTGACGCGTCCCACCCGCCTCCGCGTAGAAGAACGGGTCGCCGACGGACAGAGGCACTTCGTGACGCAGGGCGGGGTCGCGCACCGTGTCGGCGAAGATCAGGACGTCGGGCATGGGGTGATGCTAACCGTGGCCACGGCAGGTCGCGTCCGTAGACTCATCGGGGTGACCGACCCTCGCGACCGCGCCCAGGAGCTACTCCACCTCTGGGAGGAGGAGCTGCGACGCGAGATTCCGGCCGGTCAGGACATCTTCGACGCGCACGTCCACCTCGGCACCGACATCGACGGGATGCGCGGCGACTACGACGAGATGACGCGGATCTTCGACGCGCATGGCGTGTCGCGCTGCTTCGTCTTCTGTCTCGACGAGCCCGACCGCGTGCCCGCGTTCAGCGCAGCGAACGACCGCACGCTGGCGTTCGCCGAGCGCTCGCAGGGCCGCTACATCCCGTTCGCCCGGCTCGACCTGGTGGAGGGGCCGCACGAGGAGGCGAACCGCTCGCTCGACCTCGGCGCGCAGGGCATCAAGCTGCACCCGCGCGCTCAACGCTTCGACGTCGGCGACTCGAAGCTGGAGGGGGTGTTCGCGATCGCCGCCGAGCGGCGCGTGCCGATCCTCATCCACGGCGGCCGCGGCCTGCCGCCGATCGCCGATGAGCTGGGGCGCCTGGTCGAGCTGCATCCGGAGGCGCGGCTGATCATCGCCCACTGCGGCATCGCCGACATGGGCCGCCTCGCCGACCGGGTCGGCCACCACCCGAACGTCTTCTTCGATACCTCTGCCTGGAACCCGTTCGACCTGCTCGACTTCTACGCGCAGGTCGCGCCCGAGCAGGTGCTCTACGCGAGCGACTACCCGTACGGCCAGCAGCCCTCCTCGCTGCTGATCGCAGTGCGCACCGCGAAAGCTGCCGGCTTCGACGAGGCGCAGCTACGCGCCATGCTCTCGGGCACGTCGCACCTGATCGCCGACGGCAAGCCGACGCCGCCACCGACGCGGCCGGTCGGCTCGCAGGAGCTGCGCATCCCGCTCGTGTTCGCGCGGATCAGCGCGTACGTGACGACGGCGACGCCGCTGCTCTGGACGCGGCAGCAGGACGTGATCGGCGCGATGGGCCTGGCAATCAACGCCTGCGGCGAGCGGTCGCCGTTCCCCGAGGACATGCAGCGCGTGCGCGACCTGCTGGAGACGGCACGCGACAGCTGGACAGCGCTTGCGGACATCGAGAACGACCGCGACCGCTGGCGTGCCAGCCGGGAGACCTTCCGGCTGCTGCACCTGGCCAACATCGTTGCATGCACGCCACAGGCCTGATCGGTGCCGTGATCCTGGCGGCCGGGGCGTCGAGTCGCTTCGGGTCGCCGAAGCAGCGGCTCCTGCTGGGCGAGGTCGTGCCGCGGGTGCGCGAGAGCGCGTCAGTCGACGCGCTGGTGGTGGTGCTGGGCGCCCACGACGTCGAGACGGACGCGCCGACGGTGCGCTGCAGCGACTGGGCCGACGGCCCGGGTGCGTCGCTGCGCTGTGGCCTGGCGGCGCTCCCCGCCGCGTGCGAGGCGGCCGTCGTCGTGCTCTCGGACGGCCCCGACATCAATCCGGCGGCGCTCGACCGGGTCGTCGAGGTATGGCGCGCCGAGGGCGGTGACGCGCTGGCCGCGAGCTACGGCGGCGTGCGCGGCCACCCGGTGCTGCTCGCTCGCTCGATCTGGGAGCGCATCCCCGTGGAGGGCGCGCGCACGATCGCGCCGCGCCTGATCCCGTGCGACGACCTGGGCGACCCCGGCGACGTGGACACGCCCGATCAGCTGCCCGAGCGCCTGCGCGGAGCCTGAGCGTGAGCGAGCAGCCGCCGCTCGCCC
>CANNRA010000169.1 GCA_947507735.1 Actinomycetota bacterium | reverse complement strand
GTCCTCGCGCTCACCGGCCGGGGGCCTGCTGGCGCCCGGCTCGCGGCCGGGGGCTACGTCGTGCGCGTGATCGCCGCCTTGCCCGCTGGCGCGCTGTCCGACGGCGCTGGTCGGCCTGCGCCGGCCAGCCGATCCGTGAAATGGCCGATACGCTCGCTCAAATGAGCACGAGCGAGTCTCATCTCCGCGAGAACCCGTACGAGCTTGCGCGCGAGCAGTTGCGTCGTGTCGGCGAGCGCTTCCAGATCGATGCCGGCACGATCGCCGTGCTCGGCGCGTGCAAGAAGGCGATCGAGGTCGCGGTCCCCGTGCGCATGGACGATGGCACCATCCGCGTCTTCCAGGGCTACCGCGTGCAGCACAACGTGACGCGCGGTCCGGCGAAGGGCGGCATCCGCTACCACCCGGACGTCGTCGTCGACGAGGTGCGTGCGCTCTCGATGTGGATGACGTGGAAGTGCGCCCTGATGGGCATCCCGTTCGGCGGCGCCAAGGGCGGCATCGCCTGTGACCCGAAGTCGATGTCGAAGGGCGAGCTGGAGCGGCTGACGCGTCGCTTCACCACCGAGATCATCAACGACATCGGGCCCGAGCAGGACATCCCGGCGCCGGATGTCGGCACGGACGGCCAGACGATGGCGTGGCTCTACGACACGTACTCGATGAACAAGGGCCACTCGGTGCTCGGCGTCGTCACCGGCAAGCCGCTGAGCATCGGCGGTTCGCTCGGGCGCGTTGAGGCGACCTCGCGCGGCGCGCTCTTCTCGCTGCGTAACCTGCTGGAGCGTCGTGGCGACACGCTCGTCGGCAAGCGCGTCGTCGTGCAGGGGTTCGGCAACGTCGGCTCGTTGCTGGCGCGCTTCCTGCAGCAGGAGGGCGCGATCGTGGTGGGCCTGTCGGACTCGCGCGGCGGCGTCGCGGCGCGGGACGGTATCGACGTCGAGGCGGCGTTCGCGCATAAGGCGGCAACCGGGTCGATCGTCGGGCTCGCCGGCAGCTCGCCCGTCACGAACGAGGCGCTGCTCGAGCTGCCGTGCGACATCCTTGCGCCCTGTGCGCTCGAGCAGGTGATCACCGAGGAGAACGCGGCGCGCATCCAGGCGCCCGTCATCTGTGAGGGTGCCAACGGGCCGATCACGCCGGCTGCCGACACGCTGCTCGAGAGCCGCGGCACCCTCGTCATCCCCGACGTCCTCGCCAACGCGGGCGGCGTCGTCGTCAGCTACTTCGAGTGGGTGCAAGGGCTCCAGGAGTACTTCTGGACGGAGGACGAGGTGAACCGCCGCCTCGACGAGATCACGTCACGCGCCTTCGCCGCAGCGTGGGAGCTGAAGGAGCGCGAGGACGTCTCGCTGCGGCTCGCCGCGTACGGGCTTGCCGTGCAGCGCGTCGCCGACGCCACTGCGATCCGCGGCCTCTACCCGTAGCCGTGCCGCTGTCGCCCTCCTCTGGTCGGCCGCCCGGGGCTACCATCGGCGCGATGCCCGGCCCTCGCGTCACCCTCTTCCACGCCGCCGGCTGCCACCTCTGCGCCACCGCGCGGGCGACGCTGCTCACCCTGCGTGCGGAGGCTCCGTTCGAGCTCGAGGAGATCGATATCACGGGCGTCCCGGAGCTCGAGGCGGCGTATCGCGAGTGGCTCCCCGTGATCGAGATCGAGGGCAAGCGCGCCTTCGTCTACTACGTCCAGCCAGGGCCCTTCCTGCAGCGTCTCGCGCGTCACAAAGTCGAGAGTTCGTGACACCCGAACCTGGCTCCGGGTGCGGCTGGCACAATGGCTTGAGCTGTTACGAACCAGACGTACTGTGGAAGGAGATGTTGTGGCGGATCGCTTGACGGTGGGTGTTGCGGCGCGGCTCAGCCGCTACCTGCAGGTGCTGACACAGGCCAACAAGATGGGGAAGGATCGGATCTCGTCCCAGGAGATCTCGGACTACACCAACATCAACGCCACCCAGATCCGGCGCGATCTCTCGGGCTTCGGCAAGTTCGGCAAGCGCGGGGTCGGCTACAACATCGACTCGCTGCTGGCCGAGATCCGCAAGATCCTGCGCACGCAGGGCCAGCACAACATCGCGCTCGTGGGCGCCGGCCGTCTCGGCCAGGCGATCGCCAGCAGCCCGATCTTCGACGAGCACGGCATCACCGTCGCCGCGGTGTTCGACATCGACCCGCAGCGCATCGGCGAGCCAATCGGTGGCATCGCCGTCAGCGACTACGCCACGGTGAGGCAGACGGTGCGCGACAAGAGCATCGTCGTCGGCGTCATCGCCGTGCCCGCGACGGCCGCGCAGTCGGTCGCCGACGAGCTGGTCGGTGCAGGCGTCAAGATCATCTTCAACTACAGCGAGGCCCTGCTCGACGTGCCGGCCGATGTCGCCGTCCACACGTCGAACCCGGCCGTCGAGCTGCTGCACGCCCTCTACTTCCACCTGACGTAGTCCGGCCCGGGCGGCGCCGCGCGATGCGCATCCTGCTCTGGCACGGCTACCTCCTGGGTGGCACCGGCTCGAACGTCTACACGCGGGCTCTGGCACGCGAGTGGTCGCTGGCCGGCCACGACGTCACGGTGGTCTGCCAGGAGCGGCACCCGGAGCTCTACGACCTGGGCGGGGCGAAGGTCGTCAGGCCTGACGTCGGCCCGATCCTGCCCGTCTTCGTGCTCGACCGCTACGAGGGCTTCGAGGCGCGGCGCCTGCACGAGCTCGAGCGCGCCGCAGCCGACCGCTTCGTCGCGGCGAGCGCGGCGGCGCTGCGCGAGCTGCTGCCCGCCGACCTCATCTTCACGAACCACGTGCTGCTGGGCGGGCCGGTCGGTGCCGCTGCCGTCGCGGGCACGACGACGCCGTTCGCGGTGAAGGCGCACGGCTCCGAGCTCGAGTACTCGATGCGCGACCATCCCGATCTGGCGGCGTGGGGCCGGGAGAGCCTGCGCGACGCGAGTGGCGTCTTCGTCGGCTCGGCGCACATCCGCGCGGTGCTGGCGGAGGTCTGCGGGACGCTCGCGCACCCGGAGCGCGTGCACGAGGTGCCGCCCGGGGTCGACGTCGACGAGTTCCAGCCCGTCCCGCGCGCAGTCGCGCTCTCTGCCCTCGTGCGCGAGGCCCGGGCCGACGACCCCAATCCCGGCAACGCCGAGGAGCGCCTCGCCGACGAGGGCAACGCCACCCGGCTTGCCGCGTTCCTCGCCGACGCGTCGCGCCCGACCGTCCTCTACTTCGGCAAGCTGATCCGCAACAAGGGCGTCCACCTGCTGCTCGAGGCCCTGCAGGGGCTGGATGCGCGGGCCGTCATCGTCGGCTTCGGCGACTACCGCGAGGAGCTGGAGGCCCAGGCGCGGGCGCTCGGCAGCGACGTGCTGTTCACCGGGCCGCTCGAGCACCGGCACCTGCGCCACCTGGTGCCGCTCTGCGACGTCTCGGTCGTGCCGTCGATCTTCCCGGAGGCGTTCGGGATGGTCGCCGCCGAGGCCGCTGCGGGCGGGGCCTGCCCGCTGGTGGCGCGCCACTCCGGCCTGGCCGAGGTCGCTGCGGGAGTCGAGGAGGAGTACCCGGCGCACCTGCGCCACCTCGCCGCCTTCGAGACCGGCAGCGCCACCGACCTGCGCGCAAAGCTCGCCGAGCTGCTCGCGCTGGCCCCTGCCGAGCGGCAGGAGCTGCAGGCCGCGGCGCGCCGCGCCGTGATCGCCCGCTGGAGCTGGGCCGGCATCGCCAGGCGCCTGCTTGACCTCTCCGTAGCCGCGCCTTCTGCGTAACTCCGGCGCGGAGCCGCTTCCCTAAGTAAAGTTGCGCCCCACATGGGCGACTCGCAGAACCTCACGCCGGCCGAGCAGATCGCGCTTGCCCGCGAGCAGTTCGACGGCGGCACCGACTTCTCGCTGGCGGTCGAGGAGGAGTTCGCGCTTCTCGACCCCGAGACGTTGACGATGGTCAACCGTTTCGAGGAGATCGTCGAGGGCGCCCGCGGCAGCGCGCTGGAGCCGAACCTGGCCGGCGAGCTGATCGCCTCCGAGGTCGAGATCAAGACCGGCCGCTGCGAGACCTTCGCCGAGGCCGCGCGCCTGATCCCGCTCCGCCGCACCCAGCTGCTCGAGATCACCGACCCGCTGGGCCTGGAGCTCGCGGCCGTCGGCACGCATCCCTGGGCGGCCTGGCAGGACCAGCGGATCATCGACACGCCGCACTACCGGCGCAACGACGAGATCCTCAAGTACGTCGTCTGGCGCAACAACACCTTCGGGCTGCACGTCCACGTCGGCATCAAGGGCGTCGACCGCGCGATCTGGGTCTGCAACGCGCTGCGCAACTACCTGCCGACGCTGCTCGCGATCTCCTCCAGCTCCACCTTCATCGAGGGCGTCTACTCGCACCTGCACTCGGCCCGCTCGCAGGTGTTCACGAAGATGTTCCCGCGCTGCGGCATCCCGGACGCGTTCGAGGACTGGAATGACTACGAGGGCTACGTGCGCTTCCTCTACGACACGCAGTCGATCGACGAGCACACGCAGCTGTGGTGGAGCGTCCGCCCGCACCTGGCGTACCCCACGGTCGAGATCCGCATCTGCGACGCGCAGCCGACTGCGGAAGAGTCGGTGGCGCTCTCGGCGCTGATCTACGCGCTCACCGCCCGCCTCGCCCGCGCCATCGACGAGCGCGAGCCGATCGTCTGGCAGCCGCGCCGCCTGCTCGAGGAGAACTTCTGGCGGGCGATCCGGCACGGTATGGACGGCGAGCTGATCGACCTCGAGGGCAAGCGCGTCGTCAGCGCCCGGCAGGCCGCCGAGGATCTCGTCGCGTACGTGCTGCCCGTCGCCGACGAGCTGGGCGTGACGCCGTTCCTCAAGCTGCCGGAGCGCAACTCGGCGCAGCGCCAGCAGGCGCTCCACGCCGAGGGCGTGCCCGTGTTCGACATCTACAAGGACATCGTGCGCTCGGTGCGTCCGGGGACGCATGTCTAGCGGGCCCGGAGCGGGCGGCCCGGGCGGCGCCGGCTTCGACGCCGAGCTGCTGCAGCGCCTCGCCGCCGAGGTGCACAAGCTGCCGATCCGCGACCTGCTCGTGCAGACGATCGGGACGATCTCGTCGCTGGCCTGGGGGCGCATCTCGGGCGAAGGCAAGGATCTGGCGCAGGCGCAGCTCGCGATCGACGCGCTGCGCGCCCTGATCCCGGTCGTCGCGCCGACGCTCAGCGAGCAGGCCGGTCGCGACCTGAACGCCGTCGTCTCCAGCCTGCAGCTCTCCTACGTC
>CANNRA010000168.1 GCA_947507735.1 Actinomycetota bacterium | reverse complement strand
GGATCTCCTTCCAGATCACACGAACAGCTTTCCGGCCACTGCGAGCAACAGCACGGCGAAGAGGATGCTCAGCGTCCGCACCGGGACGCGCTGCTGGAGCGCCGCCCCGTAGTAGGCGCCGACCGCGGCGGGCAGGCCGAGCAGCATTGCCGCGCCGGGCTTCACGTCGCCGTGGATCGAGTAGGTGATGACGCCCGCGAGGGCCGTGATGCCGACGGTGCCGAGCGAGGTCGCGGTGGCGCCGCGCAGCGGGAACTTGAGGAACAGCAGCAGCAGCGGCACGATCACCAGGCCGCCGCCGACGCCGAACAGCGCGCTGAACAGGCCGGCGACGAGGCCGATACCGATCAGGGGCAGCGGGACGCGCTTCACCGGGGCATCTTAGGGGGTGCGCGCGCCGTGATGGGGTAGCCTCGGCTGCGCTCAGAGGTTGCCGCTTGTCCATGACCACCCAGAGGAGACAATGTCCTTCATCGCGTTTGCCGTCATCTTCGGCGCCGGTCTGCTCGCTGCCGTGGTCGGCTATGCGATCCACGCGCGCAGGCCCGACTCTCCCGAGGCTGCTCGCGCGCTGCTCGGCGGCAGAGTCGTGGTCGCTGCGCGGCGGCGCTTCG
Organism: Actinomycetota bacterium; assembly: GCA_947507735.1. Lineage (GTDB taxonomy): Bacteria > Actinomycetota > Thermoleophilia > Gaiellales > Gaiellaceae > CANFDS01. The sequence continues at coordinate 4,681 of CANNRA010000168.1, read as the reverse complement.
CGATCGCGATCCCCGTGTTCGGGGCTGCGCTGATCCTGCTGGTCGTCTTCTCGAGCCTGACCTCGATCCCGTCCGGCCACGTTGCGGTGATCACGAGCCCCGGTGGCAAGATCATCGGCGAGATCACCGGCAACGGCTACACGATGGTCGCTCCCTGGAACCACGTCGAGACGGTGAGCTACAAGCAGCAGAGCTTCACGTACAAGCTCGATGCCTTCTCGTCCGAGACGCAGGACGTCTACATGGACGCCACGATCCAGTACCGGCTCGATCCGAAGCAGGTCGTCGGTCTCTACTCGAACGTCGGGCCGAACTGGTTTTCAATCGTGATCGAGCGGCGGCTCCAGCAGTTCCCGAAGGACGAGACGGTGAAGTACACGAGCGTCGAGATCGCGCCGAACCGCGAGAGGATCCGCGCGGCGATCAAGGTGCGGCTCAACACCGAGCTGACGCGCTTCGGCATCCAGGTCGACGACTACCTGATCGACAACATCGACTTTCCCGTGGCGTTCAAGCAGGCGATCACGGCCAAGCAGGTCGCGACGCAGGATGCGTTGAAGTCCCAGCAGCTCGTCCAGAAGGCGAAGTTCGAGGCGGAGTCGGCTGTCCAGGCAGCCCAGGGTCAGGCGCAGTCGACGCTCATCCAGGCAGCAGCTGATGCCAAGAAGAACCGCCTGATCGCCGAGTCGATCACCCCGACGCTCGTCGAGTACACCAAGGCGCAGGCGCTTGCGAAGGCGAACACGATCTACGTGCCGGCGCAGTGGACGGCCTTCGGCGGTGCCCCGAACACGGGGCGGTAGACGACGCTACGCCGAGGCGGCGTCGCGCAGCGCCTCCCAGGTGCTGCGCACGTCGTCCTCGGTGGTGCGCTCGTGGCCGATGGCGATGCGCAGGACGAAGCGGCCGTCGAGCACGGTCCCGGCGAGGTAGGCGAGGCCAGACGCGTTGACGCGCTCGATCGTGGCGCGGTTGGCGTCGTCGCTGCCCTCGTGGCGGAAGCAGACGACCGAGAACGGGTGCGGCGCGGTCACCTCCCAGCCGGGCTCGGCCGCGACCCAGGAGGCAAGCAGCTGGGCGAGCCGCACATGCTCGCGGATCGCGTGCTGTAGCCCCTCACGCCCGAAGGAGCGCAGCACGGCCCACAGCTTGAGGGCGCGGAAGCGGCGGCCGAGCGCGGGGGTGACGTCGCGCAGGTCGAGGACGTCGCCGGCACTCGGCTGCATGTACGCCGGTCGGGCCGAGAAGGCGCTGAAGAACGCCTCGGGCCGGCGCGTCCAGAGGGTCGAGCAGTCCAGCGGCGTGAACAGCCACTTGTGCGGGTTGACGACCACCGAGTCGGCGCGCTCGACGCCCTCGAGGCTCCAGCGCAGCTCCGGGCAGACCCAGCCCGAGCCGGCGTAGGCGGCGTCCACGTGCAGCCACGCGCCACTGCGCTCGCAGCCGTCCGCGATCGCCGCCACGGGGTCGACCGAGGTGGTGGCCGTCGTGCCGACGGTGGGCACGACAGCCGTGGCCGCGTCGTAGTCGACGAGCTCGGCGCGCATGCGGAAGGCGCTGTCGGTGGCGACGGTGCGGTACTCGAGGCCGAGCAGGCGCGCCGCCTTCTCCACCGAGAAGTTCGCCTGCTCGGACGCGTAGACGATGCCGCCGGGTCGCAGCGTGCGCGCGGCTGCGAGGGCCGAGAGCGTCGAGGTGGAGGCGGTGTCCTCGATGTGGCCGTGCCAGCCTGCCGGCAGACCGAACAGCTCGGCGAGCCAGTCCATGACCGTCGCCTCGAGCTCGCTGAAGGCGGGCGAGGTGCTCCAGGTCATGCCGTTGACGTTCATCGCTGCGATCAGCAGCTCGGAGAGGATCCCGGGCGGCGACGCGGTGATCGAGAAGTAGGCGAAGAAGCGCGGGTGGTTCCAGTGCGTGAGGCCCGGCACGATGATCTCGTCGAGGTCGGCGAGGAGCTGGGAGAACGGCTCGCCGCGCTCGGGTGCCGAGGCAGGCAGCTTCGCCCGGACGTCGCCGGGCGCGACGCGGGGGAAGACGGGGAGCTCCGGCAGGCGCTCCAGGAACGACTCGACCCAGTCGGTCGCTGCGCGGGCGTCGGCCCGGAAGGCCTCGGCGTCGAAGCCGTGCGTCATCGCTTCAGCCGCGCCTGGAGCTGCGCCCACGGCAGCGTGTTGACGACCTGCGGCGCGGTGAGCCAGGCGCGTCGCGCGACCGAGAGCGCGAGGTCGGCGTAGTGCAGCGTGGTCGTGGTGTGCGCGTCCGAGTTGCAGACGATGCCGACGCCGGCCTCGCCGGCGAGACGCGCGTGGACGTCCTTCAGGTCGAGCCGGTCGGGCTGGCCGTTGATCTCGAGGAAGGTGCCCGTGGCGGCGGCGCCGGCGACGACCTGCTCGACGTCGATCGGAGCGGGCGGCCGCTTGTTGATCAGCCGTGTCGTCAGGTGGCCGATGCAGTCCACGTGCGGGCTGGCCATCGCCGCGAGCACGCGCTCAGTGGGGCTCCTGGCGAAGGAGGAGTGCAGCGAGGCGACGACCCAGTCGAGGCCGCCGAGCTCCTCGTCGGTGAGGTCGAGCGAGCCGTCGGCGCGGATGTTGACCTCGACGCCGCGCAGCACGCGGAAGGGGGCGAGCCGCTCGTTGAGCGCGGCGACCTCGGCGGCCTGCTGCTCGAGGCGGCCGTCACGCAGGCGCTGCGAGTGATCGCAGATCGCCATGTACTCGTAGCCGCGCGCGATCGCCGCGGCCGCCATCTCCTCGAGGCTCGCGCGGCCGTCCGACCAGGTGGAGTGGCAGTGCAGCTCGCCGCGCAGCGAGCCGGGGGCGACGAGGTCGGGCAGGCCGCTGCTCCCGCTCGCGTCGAGCCGGGCGGCGCCGAGCTCGCCGGCGCCCTCGCGCAGCTCCGGTGGGATCCAGTCGTAGCCGAGGAACGCGTAGACGCCGCTCTCATCCTCGTGGGTCGTGATCTCGCCGGTCGCCTCGGTCGTGATGCCGTACTCCGAGATCGAGAGGCCGCGGCGCTGCGCCTCTTCCCGCAGCTGCACGTTGTGCTCCTTGGAGCCGGTGAAGTGCTGGAGCAGGTTGCCGAAGCACTCCGGCTGGACGACGCGCAGGTCGAACTTGAAGCCTTCGCGCGAGACGACGGTGGCCTTCGTCTCGCCCTGTGCTATCACGTCGAGCACCCAGGGGAGCGAGGCGAAGTGTGCTATCAGTCCGGCGGGGTCGCTCGAGGTCGCGATCAGGTCGATGTCCTTGAAGGTCTCGCGGCGGCGGCGCAGCGACCCGGCCTCCGAGACGCGCACCGTGCCCGGGAACGCGAGCAGCTCGTCCACCGCAGCGAGCGCGGCTGGCAGGCCGTCGCCAAGCAGCGGGCGCGTCTCCTCGCGGGGCCCCTCGTCGCCCGCGGCGTCGAGTGCCTTGATGATCGCCTGCTCGAGCTTCGGGCCAACGCCGCTCAGCGTGCGCAGCTGCTCGCCCTCGGCGGCGGCGCGCAAGCCCTCGACGGTCGTGATGCCGAGCTCCTTCCAGAACTTGCGCGCCGTCTTCGGCCCGAGTCCCGGTAGCCGGGTGAAGCGCACCACGTCGGGCGGGATCTCCGCCTTGCGTTTCGTCAGCGCCTCGATCTCGCCGGTGTCAACGATCTGGACGATCTTCTCCTCGATCGTCTTGCCGATGCCGGCCAGCTCCTTGGCGCGGCCGTCCAGGGCGAGCTGGGCGATGGAGGTCGCCGTCTCGCGGACGCGAATGGCGGCACGCCGGTAGGCGGCGATGCGGAACGACTGCTCGCCCTCGATCTCCAGCAGGTCGCCGAGCAGGTCGAGCTGCTCCGCGACGGCCTCGTTGGACGGGAGCGGCTGGGCGGTCACCCCCGCGATTCTAGGTGTCGCTAGAGTCGCTCCATGCTTGACGTCACCGATGCGACCTTCGATAGCGAGGTCATCAGCTCCGACCGGCCCGTCGTCGTCGACTTCTGGGCGCCCTGGTGCGGGCCGTGCAAGGCCATCGCACCCGTCCTCTCGTCGCTCGACGCCGAGCACGAGGGCGTCAAGTTCGTCAAGATCGACATCGACGAGAACCCCGGCGTCGCGTCGCGCTACGGGATCCTCTCGATTCCCACGGTGATGGTGTTCGACGGCGGCGAGCCGAAGGAGACTGTCGTCGGGGCGCGCCCGCGGGCGCACTTCGAGCAGGTCATCGCTCCGTTCGTCACCGGCTAGCGCCGCCGAGCCGCACGGGCGACAGCGGAGCACCCGCGAGCTAGCGGAAGTGCTCCCAGCCGCGCAGCGCCACGGGCTCGCCCGCCTCGTCGAGGAAGACCGCGCCCTCGCCCGTCTCGCAGCGGCCGATCTCGATGCAGCCGGGCGGCAGCGCGACGTCGGGCGGCACCGTGGCAAGCAGCTCGTAGTCCTCGCCGGCGGCGCACGCCAGCGTCAGCGGGGCACGGTTGCGCCCGATAGCGACCTCGGCGACGCCCGCTGCCACCGGCACGCGCGACAGCTCGATGGCGAGGCGGCAGCCGCTGCGTCGGGCGATGTGGCCGGCGTCGGTGGCGAGGCCGTCCGAGATGTCCATCAGCGCCGAGGCGACGGCACCGAGCGCGCGCCCCTCGGCGAGGCGCAGCGGCGGCCGGTTGTGCGCGACCACCAGCGGGTGGCTCAGGCAGCCCGACTCGAGCAGCAGCAGGC
>CANNRA010000167.1 GCA_947507735.1 Actinomycetota bacterium | reverse complement strand
TGCTCCCTCCCTGTTGTCTGTTTGGCGAACAGACACCACGATCAGGGCAGCAGCGCATGTTGTCAATCCTGACACCAAACGACACGGCCGGAGTCGCCATGTCCGCCGAGGAGGGGTGCGGGCGCACGCACGCCCGACCGAGACCGGATGCAACCGCCCCTGTTACCGTCCGCTAGAGCGACGCGTCGTAGAGCCGGCGCCGGGCGACCCCGGTCAGCCCCGCCACCACATCGGCGGCAAGCTTGCGCGGCGTCCCCGCCTCGACCAGCCGGGCGACCGCCGCGAGCGCAGCCGCCTCGTCCGCCGCAAGCTCGTCCGCCCCGGTCGCCGGCGCCGGCCCGAGCACGAGCACGATCTCGCCCTTCGGCGCCTCGGCAAACCGCTCGGCAACCTCCCCGGGCAGGCCGCGCACGACCTCCTCGAACTTCTTCGTCAGCTCGCGACACACCGCCACGGAACGATCCGGCATCGCCTTCGCCAGCGACCGCAAGGTGGCCGGTAGCCGGTGCGGCGACTCGAACGCGACGGCCGGATGCGGCCAGGCCGCAAGCTCGGCCCACACCGCAGCGAGCGCCTTCTCGGTGCGCGGCAGGAAGCCGAGGAACTGGTAGCGCGTTGCGTCCGTCCCGCCTGCAGGTAGCCCGCTCGCCACGAGCGCGGTCTGCACCGCGGAGGCGCCCGGGAGCACCGTCACCACGACGCCCGCCGCGAGCGCGGCTGCAACCAGACGCCCGCCCGGGTCGCTGATGCCCGGCAGGCCGGCATCGGTGACCAGCGCCATGCGCTCGCCTGCCAGGAGACGCGGCACGAGCTCGACGGCGCGTGCGGCCTCGTTGTGCTCGTGCAGCGACAGGAGCCGCGCCTTGATCGCATGGCGCTCGAGCAGCTTCCCGGTGTGGCGCGTGTCCTCGCACAGCACGACATCGCACTCGGCCAGCTCGCGCAGCACGCGCAGCGTGACGTCCTCGAGATTGCCGATCGGCGTGGCGCAGATGGAGAGCATCGGAGCCGCTCAGGCCCGCGCGCCGGCAAGCGCCTCGCGCCCGACGAAGGCAGCGCCAACGAGCCCGGCATCCTCGCCCAGCTCGGCGCGGACGATACGCACGGTGTCGCGGCCCGGGGTCAGCCCGTCGCGGGCGAGCACGGCACGGGCCGGCCCCACCACGAGCTCGCCGGCCGCAGCGAAGCCGCCGCCGATCACGATCAGCTCGGGCTCCAGCACGTTGACGAGGCTGGCGATGCCGGCGCCCAGGTAGCTGCCGAGCCGGGCCAGCGCGGCGACCGCCGGCGGGTCGCCCTCCGCCCCGCGCTCGACGAGCGTGCGCGCATTCGCGTTCGCGCCGTAGATGCCGCGGGCGAGCGCATCGGCAGCCGTGCCTGACGCCAGACCTTCGAGGTGGCCACGACCGCTGCAGGTGCCCTGGCACGGCGTACCGTCCAGCTCGACCACCACGTGCCCCACCTCGCCTGCGGCGCCGCTCGCACCGCGGAACGGCCGTCCGTCCAGGATCAGCCCGCCGCCGATACCGGTGCCCAGGGTGATCATCACCATGGTGCGCACCCCGCGCCCGGCGCCGAACTGCCACTCGCCGATCGCCGCGGCCGTCGCGTCGTTCTCGATCTGGGCGGGCAGGCCGAAGCGGCGCACCACCTCGTCACGCAGGGCGAGATCCTGCAAAGGGATGTTGACCGAGCCGAGCGCGCGACCGGTGCTGAGATCGATCCGCGACGGCACTGCGACGCCGATCGCACCGACGCCGGGCACCACCACCTCGGCCACGGCAGCCTCGAACGCAGCGAGTAACGCCCCCTGCGAGTCGACCGGCGTCGGGCGCTGGACGCGCCGCACGATCTCGCCAGAGGCAGCAACGAGAGCCGCACGGATAGTCGTCCCGCCGAGATCGACGCCGATGACGAGCTGCTCAGTCACACCGGATCGCTAGGATACCGGCGCGGATGGCTGAGGGAGATAAGCCTTACACCGTCTACCGCGGCGGCCGCGACCGAGGCTCCGTTCCTGCCCCCGACGAGGTGGCAGCAGAGCGCGGGGCCGGACGGGAGCGGAAGCCCCGGCGGAGGCGGCTCAGGATCGGCCTGCTGGCAGGCGGTCTGCTGCTCGGCCTCGTCCTCTTCCTGATCGGCTGGGGCATCGCCGGCTTCGTCGTCTTCCAGGGCGGCGTCAAGGACGCGGCGTCGCGGGTGGACGCCGCCACGAAGGGCGAGCTCTCCGGCAACGGCGGCGCGCTGTTCTCGCACGCCACCACGATCCTGCTGATCGGCACCGACCACAGCGACACGGGTGGCCGCGGCGGCGACCGCCACGCCGACTCGATGCTGCTCGTCCGCACCGACCCCAAGCACCATCGCATCGCCTACCTCTCGATCCCGCGCGACCTCTACGTCGAGATCCCCGCGCACGGCCGCTCCAAGATCAATGCGGCCTACCAGATCGGCGGCGCCGGTCTCCAGCTGCGCACCATCAAGCAGTTCACCGGGCTAGAGATCGACCACGTCGCCCTCGTCGACTTCGGCAGCTTCCGCGACCTGATCGACTCGATCGGCGGCGTCACCGTGAACAACCCGACGGCGATCCTCTCGAATCGCTTCGACTGTCCCTACACGGCGGCCAGGTGCGCCACCTGGAAGGGCTGGAGCTTCAGCAAGGGGACGATCCAGCTGGACGGCCGCCGCGCCCTCGCCTACTCCCGCGTCCGCGAGAACCGGCTCGACGCCGCCGACAACGACTTCACGCGGGGCGCGCGCCAGCAGCAGGTCGTGAATGCCGTGGGCGCGAAGCTCGCCAGCGCCTCGACCTTCTTCCGGCTCCCCTTCGTCGGCGGCAGCCTGCTGGAGCCGCTGGCCAGCGACCTTACGGCCTGGGACATCCTCCAGCTGGGCTGGGTGCGCCTGCGCTCCTCGTCGAGCAACGCGCTGCACTGCCGGCTCGGCGGCGACCCGACCACGGCCGGCGGCGCCTCGGTGATCCTGCCCGGCGAGGCGAACCGCGCGACCGTCCTGATGTTCATGGGGCAGTCGGCACCGCAGCCGCCGCCCCCGGGCAGCGCCTACCAGCCGGGCTGCACCATCGGCACGGCTAAGCCGGCCGCGACGACCTCGACGAAGTAGCTCCCGCGGGCGCTCGGCCCGCTGCCGCTAGTCGGAGGAGGACGAGGAGCTGCTCGAGGACGAGCCGCTTGAGGACGAGCTGCTCGAGGAGGAGCTGCTCGAATCCGACGACGTCGAGCTCGACGAGCCGCTGTCGCTGGACGAGCTGCCCGAGTCGGACGAGCCCGAGCTGCTCTCGCTCGAGGACGAGCCCTTGCGGCCGCCGCTCTTGCCGTAATCGGTCGAGTAGAAGCCGGAGCCCTTGTAGTGGACGGCAACCGGATGGAGCACGCGCTCGACCGGCCCCTTGCCACACTCGACGCAGACGTCGGGCTGAGGATCCGTCATCCGCTGGATGAGGTCGAAGTGGTGGCCCTTCGGGCACTTGTACTCATAGATCGGCATCGACGGCCTAGGCTAGCAACGTCGGGCGGCGGCGGTCGGCGCAGGTGGCCGGGCCGGACGGGCGAGGTTGGTAGCCTTCCCCCGCTTCGCAAGCGGCCGAGCCATGGACGTGCCCCTCCCACTCACGCGCTCCACCGGCCTGACACGCCACCTCGCCGCACGCCTCGGCTGGTTCGGCCTGGGCGTCGGCGCCGCCACGGCAGCGGTCGCGATCTTCCTCGGCGTCCAGCTGACAGCGTGGCCGCCGCACGAGGACGAGACGCTGGCGCTGTTCGTCGGGCGGCACGATCTGGTGGGCATGCTCGGCGTCGTGCTCGGGCAGCGCGGCGGGGCGCCGCTGCACTTCGTGCTCGCGTGGCTCGTCGCGCACCTCGACGGCGGGCTCGTCGGGCTCCGCGTCGTCTCGCTGCTGCTCGCCGTGGCCAGCGTGCCGGCGATCGCTCTGCTCGTGTCGCGGCTCGCGGGCCGTTCGACCGCGTTGCTCGCAGCGCTGCTCACCGCAGGCACGTGGGCACTGCTCTTCCACGGCGTCTATGGCCGCATGTACAGCCTCTTCCTGGTGACGACGGCCCTCGCCTACACCGCGCTCGTCGCTGCCTGCGCAGACGGCGGGCGCCGTCGCTGGGCCGTCTGGGGCGGCGCGACGCTCGTCGCGATCTCGGCGCACCCATACGGCGGCATCGTGCTCGCGTCGATGGGGCTGTACGCCACGGTGCACGGCCTGCGCGGCGGCCGCTGGAAGCTCACGATCGGCGCGTTCACCGCAGTGGCCGTGCTCGCCATCCCCTTCTGGCGGACATACCTCGTGCTGGCCGGGCGCTTCGACGTCGGCGTCGGCGGCGACTCGCAGAAGCTCGGCTCCGCGTCGTCGGTGCTGCGCTACCTGCGCATGGTCGCCGAGGACTTCTCGATGGGCTGGGCTGTCGGCATCTGGATCGTGCTCGCCCTGGCCGCCGCCGGGTTCGTCACGCTGGTCGCGCGGCGCTCGCGCGGGGCGACCCTGGCCGTCGCCGCGATCGGGACGCCCGCCGTCGTCCTCGTGCTCGCCCACGTCGGCGGGGCGGCGTCACCGGAGTCCCGCCACCTGATCTTCGCCCTGCCGCTCTTCTCGATGCTCGTTGCCGCCGGCCTCGTTCAGGCGACGCGCCGGCTCGGCCCGCTCCGGCTGCCCACGCTCGCCTGCGCCGTCGCGGCCCTGCTCGTCGGTGAGGTCGCCTGGGCCTGGCACAAGACGCCGCAGCTCTTCACGGGCGAGCCGGCCGCCCGCATCGCTGCGCGTGATGCCGCCTCGAGCTGGCTCGCCGGCACGACGCTGCCAACCGACCTGCTGTTCGGCTACGACCCGCTCTACCTCGGCGCCTGGGAGCGCAGCGCTGCGTTCCCGCTGCGCGTCGTGCCGCGCGCCGACCCGAGGCTCGCGCTGCGCACGATCACGAGCACGCAGCTGCCGATCGGCCGCGGCGTCTTCGTCTTCGACGCCAGCGACAACAACAACTTCGTCAAGAAGCTGACGATCGCCGCCCGCTCGCCCGAGCCGGCCGCCGACTTCGAGGTGCGCGCCTTCGGGCCGTTCCTGATCGTGCGCACCGCCCGCGCAGCAGGCACGCCAGCCCGCTACCTCGAGCTCGCAGCCGCCGCCGAGCAGCTCGGCCGGGACATGCAGATCGGCGACGCCGACGTGAACGCCGACACCGTGCGCCAGGCGCGCCTCGCGCTCGCGGCGCAGCGGTAGCCCGCGCTAGACCTGCGGGACGCGCGGTGCCGCGTCGCCTGCCGCGTCGCTGCCCTCGTCGGCCTGCGCTTCGCGATGGC
>CANNRA010000166.1 GCA_947507735.1 Actinomycetota bacterium | reverse complement strand
GGCGCCGGCGAGCGGGGCGGGCAGAGGTGGCGTCTCGGCGTCGTCGCTGGAGGGCGGCGGCGGGGTGACGTCGACGGGGGCTGAAGGCCCGGCCGGTGCGGCGCCGCCGGCAATCACCGAAACGGGCGGCAGGGCGCTGAGGGCGGGCGGCTGCGGTGTGGCCGACGGTGCACCGCCGTTGCCGCCATTCCCGCCATTGCCGTGGCCGCCGCCGGTCTGTCGGGTCGCCTCGATGGCGGCCTCGGCAGCGCGGACGATCGCATCGACGACGCGCAGCTGGTGCTCCGGCGCGAGGCCGGCGGCAGCGAGCAGCTGCTCGGTGCCCTGCTGGGCACGGGCGATGATGGCGGACGCCTGCGCGCGGGCCCACTCAAGCGTCTGCTCGACCTCGGCACGGGCGGCGTTCGTGAGCTCGGTGGCCTGGTGGCGCGACTGCTCCAGCAGACGGAGACCGCGGGCCTCGGCCTCGCGCAGCTCCTGCGTCGCGTCGCGGTTGGCGTTCGCGAGCAGCTCGCGCGCCTCCGAGCGGGAGGAGTTCAGGATATCGGCGCGCTGGCGCTCGCTCTCGAGGCGGAAGCGCTCGAGCTCGGCATCGCGATTCTGTAGCTCGCCCTGGCGACGGCGCACCTCTTCCTCGGTGCGGCCGATCTGGGCTGCGGAAGCGCGCTGGGCGTCACGCTCGATCTGGTCGGCGAACTCGGCAGCAGCGCGAATCAGGTGCAGCGCGTCCATGCGGACGGCATGCCCGGTGGGCTCGAGACGTGCCGACGAGCCTGCCGCCTGGAGCACGCGCAGCTGCGCCTGCAGCTGCAGCACGTGGCGACGGAACTGGTCGAACGACTCCGCGACGCGGTCGCGATCGAAGCCCTCACCGGAGAGGGGAAGGTCCTCGAGCCGAGGCAGCGGCGTCAGCGGACCGGTGGCCCCTGCGCGTGCTGGTTCATCTGCTGACATACCCCTACCTCTCCCCTACCTTGATTGCGATCCGCCGAAGTATGCCGACTCCGGCGGCGGATGTCCGCTCTACTTCGGTGTGTTCGGCAGATCGACGCGAATTCGAAGCTCGCGCAGCTGCTTGTCGTCAACGTCGCTGGGGGCGCCCGTCATCGGGTCGCTGCCTCCCTGGTTCTTCGGGAACGCGATCACGTCACGCAGGTTTGACTCGCCAGCGAGCAGCATCATCATGCGCTCCATGCCGAAGGCGATGCCGGCCATCGGCGGTGCGCCCATCGCCAGCGCGTCCAGCAGGAAGCCGAACTTGGCGCGCTGCTGCTCCGGGCTGATGTGCAGGATGTCGAAGGCCTGGGCCTGCAGCTCCTGCTCGTGAATCCTGAAGGAGCCGCCGCCGATCTCGACGCCGTTGAGCGTCAGGTCGTACGCATGGGCCCTGGCCTTGCCGGGCTCGCTCGCCAGCAGGTGCTCGTCGCCGACCCGCGGTCGGGTGAAGGGATGGTGGACGGCGCCGAAGCGCTGATCCTCCTCGTCCCACTCGAACATCGGGAACTCGACGATCCAGCAGGGCGACCAGAGGCTGTCGTCGATCAGGCCGAGCTCGCGGCCGAGGTGCAGGCGCAGGTTGCCGAGCACGCGCGAGACCATGGCGGGGCTCGACGCGCCGAAGACGACGGTGGTGCCGGGCTCGCTGTGGAACGCGGCCAGCTCGGCCTCCGAGAGGAACTTGGCGATGGGCGAGCGAACCTCGCCGTCGGCGGCGTAGATGACGTAGGCAAGCCCCTTGGCGCCCCACTCCTTGGCCACCTCCTCGAGCTTGGCCAGCTCGCCACGCGAGAGCTCCTTCGGGATGCGCAGGAAGCGCACCGCGTCGGCGCCGGCGAAGACGCCGAAGCCGGAGCCGCGCGTCACCTCGGTCGCATCCTCGATCTCCAGGCCGAACCGGAGATCAGGCTTGTCCGAGCCGTAGCGCAGGTCGGCCTCGTCCCAGCTCATGCGGCGGAACGGCGTCGGCAGCTCGACGTCGATGCACTCGCGCCACACCGTCGAGACCATCCGCTCCATCAGAGCAAAGAGCTCCTCCTGGTCGGGGAAGGCGATCTCGACGTCCAGCTGGGTGATCTCCTGGACGCGGTCGGCGCGGAGATCCTCATCGCGGAAGCAGATGGCGATCTGGTAGTAGCGGTCGAAGCCGGCGATCATCAGCAGCTGCTTGTAGATCTGCGGCGACTGCGGCAGCGCGAAGAACGTGCCCGGCGTGAGCCGGCTCGGCACGAGGAAGTCGCGGGCGCCCTCGGGCGTCGGCTTGGCGAGGATCGGCGTCTGGATGTCGAGGAAGCCGGCCTCCTCCATGATGCGGCGGATGCGACCGACCATCCTGGCGCGCAGCGCGATGTTGCGCTGCAGGCGCTCGCGGCGCAGGTCGAGCCAGCGGTAGCGCAGGCGGATCGTCTCGTCGACGCCCTCCTCGTCCAGCTGGAAGGGCAGCGCGGGCGCCGTCGAGACGATCTCGAGCGTCGCGACCTGCAGCTCGACCTCGCCGGTCGGCACCTTGGAGTTGACGGCCTCGGGGGCTCGGCGCACGAGCTCACCGGTGACGCGCAGGACAAACTCGTTGCGGATGCGCGAGCTGAGGGCGTGGGCCTCGGGCGCGTTCGCAGGGTTGATCACCAGCTGGCAGGTGCCGGCGCGATCGCGCAGATCGACGAAGACCAGGCCGCCATGGTCGCGCGTGCTGGACGCCCACCCGGAGAGCGTCAGCGTGCGACCGACGTGGTCGGCCTGCACCTCACCGCACAACATGTCACGCCACTGATTCACAGCTGGTCCACCGCCTCCTCGATCGTCTGCACCACGATGTCGCCCTCGCCACGGCGCCGTATCGCTACGCCGTCAGCCCGCACAAAGAGGGTAGTTCGCGCTCCGAGGCGCTGTGCCTGCGTCAGCTGGCCCTTGAGCGAGCGGCCGGCGTAATCCGTCTCGGCGGTGACGCCGCGCGCCCGCAGCGCAGCCAGCCCGACGAGCGCCTCGCGACGCCGCGCCGGCTCCTCGACGATGACGAACACGTCGATCTCCTGCTGGCCCTCCAGCGCGCCAAGCGAGAGCGCGAGCCGCTCGACCCCGGCCGCCCAGCCCACGGCGGGCGTCGGCTGGCCGCCGATCTCCTCCAGCAGGCCGTCGTAGCGGCCACCGGCACAGACGGTGCTCTGGGCGGCGTCGAGGTCATCGTTGACGAACTCCCACACGGTGCGCGTGTAGTAGTCGAGGCCGCGCACGAGCGTCGGGTTCACGCTGTAGGACACGCCCAGCGCGTCGAGCAGGGCACGCGTCTCGGCGAAGTGGGCGGCGCAGTCGGCACAGAGCGAGCCGCCGATCGTCGGAGCGGCCTGCAGCAGCTCGGCGACGTGGGCGCTCTTCGTGTCGAACACGCGCAGCGGGCTCGTGTCGGCCTTGGCGCGGGCGTCGTCGTCGAGCTCGGAGCGGCGCTCGGTCAGGAAGGCGCGCAGCTGCTCGACGTAGGCGGGCCGACAGTTGCGGTCGCCGATCGAGTTCAGCTCGAGGCGGATCGCGCCCAGTCCGAGCCGGTTGGTGATCTCGACGAAGAGCCGGATCAGCTCGACATCGAGCGCGTGGTCGGGCGAGCCGATCGCCTCGAAGCCGACCTGCCAGAACTCGCGGTAGCGGCCCTTCTGCGGCGCGGCGTAGCGGAACATCGGGCCGGCGTACCAGGCCTTCACCGGCTGCGGCGTCTTGTGGAGGCCGTGCTCGACGTAGGCGCGCGCCGCGCCGGCGGTGCCCTCGGGGCGTAGCGTCAGCGAGCGGTCGGCGCGGTCGGTGAAGGTGTACATCTCCTTCGACACGACGTCCGAGCCGAGACCGGCCGTGCGCAGGAACAGCTCGGTCGCCTCGAAGGTCGGGGTGACGATCGGGCGGTAGCCGTAGAGCCCCGCGACCTCAGCGGTGACGGCGAGCACGCGCTCGCGGGCTGCCGACTGCCCGGGCAGCGCGTCGAGCGTGCCGCGCGGAGCCTCGATCTTCCCGCTCACGCGGCGCTCCCGCGGGCGGCGCGAATGCCCTGAAGGTAGGGGTTCGTCTTCAGCTCCTCGCCCAGCGACGTCTTGCCGCCATGGCCGGGATACACGATCGTCTCGGCAGGGAACCTGTCCATGAGCAGGGCAATCGACTGCTCGAGCACGTCCATCGACCCGCCAGGCAGGTCGGTGCGCCCCACGGAGCCCTGGAACAGCACGTCGCCGGAGAAGAGGTGGTTGCCGGTGCGGAAGGCGATGTGGGCCGGCGAGTGGCCGGGGACGCGCACGGTCTCGAAGGCGATGCCGGCGAGCTCGAAGCGCTCGTCGCCCTGCAGCATGACCTCGGGCACCCAGGGGCGCACGCCGCGGCCGGGGAACGCCTGCTCCGGGTCGATCAGCCCGTGCGCCTCATCGGCGCACATCGACACCGGGCAGAAGTAGCGCTCGGCGAGATCGGCGACGGCCCCGGTGTGGTCGAAGTGCAGGTGCGTGACGAGGATCGCGACCGGGTTGATGCCCTGCTCGTCGAGCGACTCAATCAGCTCGGGGCCCTGCGAGCCCGGGTCGACGACCACAGCGTCGGTGGCGTCAGCGGAGACGCGGAGGATGTAGCAGTTGGTCTGGAACGGGCCGAGCGGGATGCCCGCGATCGCGAGTGCCACGTCGGTCAGTCCTTGCCAGCCGAGCCAGGACGGCCGGCGGCCTTCTCCTTGGCCTGGCGCTTCGTCCACATGCGGAAGATCAGCGAGTCGCTGAGCCACATGATCGCCACGAAGACGACGGCGAAGAGGACGGCCTGCATGATGCGGGCGTCGATCGAGACGTTCTTCTGCGAGAGCGTCAGCAGCAGGATGACCGGCAGGAAGAGCGCACCGCGCTTGCCGAGCCGCTTCAGCGACGGCGGCTGCGGAGCCTTCGGCGCACGCCGGCCGCGTGCCGGCGCCTTGCCCTTGCCGCCCTTCGCGCTGCTGCGCGCAGGCTTGTCGGGCTGCTCCTGGACGATCTCGTTGCCCTCCTCGTCCACCGAGACGTACTCGAACGAGTGACGACCGAGGCCGTGGCGGAGCGACTTGTCGCGGCGCTTCTGCTGCTTCTTGGAGGCCATGCCGAAGAGGGTACCGGCGCGCGTCAGTCGTCGCGGGCGGCTGCGCGCTGGCGAATGCGCCACCACGTGTAGGCCGTGCCCGTGACCCAGGCGATCAGCACCGCGACCACCGCGCGCACGACCGAGCCACCCGTCGCGAGTGCGAGCACCACGACGACGACCGCGAGCACGGCGTTGATCGCCGCGGCCTGGAGGTACGGGTTGCGGCCGCTGCCTGCGGAGCGGCTATCGGGTCGATCCGAGCG
>CANNRA010000165.1 GCA_947507735.1 Actinomycetota bacterium | reverse complement strand
GGCCTGCCCAGCCGGCGCGCACCACACGCAAGCGCCGCCGCAAGCTCCCGTACGTGATCGCGCTGCTGCTGCTCATCGTCGCCGCTGCGATCGCCGCCATCGCCTCGATGTCGCGCGAGCACTTCGTCGGCGCCGACGCGCGCGGACGCCTCGTCGTCTACCAGGGCGTCCCGTGGGATCTCACGAAGACGGTGCACCTCTACCGCGCGGTCTACGTCAGCCCGGTGCTGGCGGCACAGCTCTCGCAGCCCGAGCGGCTACGCCTGTTCGACCACGGGCTGCACTCGAAGTCCACCGCCCTCGCCGACGTCCAGGTGTACGAGCGCGAGATCCTGAGGTGATCCCGGCGTGAGCCTCCGTAACCGCGAGCTGCTCACCCTGCTCGCCGTCGCCGTGCTCACCGGCCTCGGCTTCGCGAGCGTCTACATCGCGCGCCAGGCCGAGATCTCGGCGGGGTCGCTCACCTACGCCGTCTTCTTCCTGGCCGTCTACGCGGTGGCGCACCTCGCTGCCCGCTTCGCCACGCCCAATGCAGACCCGTACCTGGTGCCGATCGCCGGCCTGCTGACCGCCGCCGGCGTCACCGAGATCTACCGGCTCAACCCGCAGGACGCGCTGCGCCAGAGCATCTGGATCGTCATCGCAGCCGCGCTGTTCTCGATCACGCTGTGGGCGTTCCGCAAGGACTACCGCACGCTGGAGCGCTACAAGTACCTGCTCGGCCTGGGGTCGATCGTGCTGCTGCTGCTGCCGGCGTTGCCGGTGATCGGCACGACGATCAACGGGGCGCGCCTCTGGGTGCGCGTCGGGCCGCTGCAGTTCCAGCCGGGCGAGATCGCAAAGCTGATGCTGATCGTCTTCCTGGCCGCGTACCTGCGCGAGAAGCGCGAGGTGCTGGCGAAGGGCCGGCTCAAGGACTTCGGGCCGCTGCTGATGATCTGGGGCGTCGCCATGCTGACGCTGCTCGCGACGAACGACCTCGGCTCGGCGCTCCTCTACTTCGGCATCTTCCTGGCGATGCTCTACGCGGCCACCGGCCGCTCGCTGTTCGTCGCGCTCGGCCTGCTGCTGTTTGCCGCCGGCGGCTACGGGGCACACCACTACGTCGGCCACGTGCGCGAGCGGATCACGATCTGGCTGCACCCGTGGACGACCCAGCCGGTGCCCTGCGCCTTCAACGGCCAGCTCGCGCTGCGCCAGGACTGCGCCTCCTACCAGCTCGTCAAATCGCTCTACTCGATCAGCCACGGCGGCATCGGCGGCACCGGGCTGGGCAAGGGCACCTTCACGAACGCGAGCGGCGGCGAGCTGATCCCCTTCCTCAAGACCGACTTCATCTACTCGGCCCTCGCGCAGGAGCTCGGCCTGATCGGCGTCGCCGGCGTCGTGCTCGTCTACATGCTGTTCACGCTGCGCGGCTTCCGCGTCGCCCACGTCGCGCAGGACGGCTTCTCCAAGCTGCTCGCGACGGGCCTCACGTTCGGCTTCGCGCTGCAGACGTTCATCATCCTGGGCGGCGTCCTGCGAATCATCCCGCTCACCGGCATCACGCTGCCATTCATCTCGTACGGCGGCTCCTCGGTGGTCGCGAACTTCGTGCTCGTGGCCGGCCTGCTGCTCGTCTCACACCAGGCGAACTCGCGCTCATGAACACGTCGATCACCCGCGTCGCGATCTTCGCCCTGCTGCTGCTGACCGCGGTCGTCGCCGCGACCACCTACTGGCAGACATGGGCTGTCGGCGGGCTAAACGAGCGGCAGGACAACGCCATCCAGCGCGTCGCCCAGCTCACGGTGAAGCGCGGCCGGATTCTCGCGGCCGACGGCACCCTGATGGCGACGAACGTCGAGAAGAAGGTCGGTGACCAGACGCTGTACCTGCGCACCTACCCCACCGGCCGCCTGCTCTCGAACGTCGTCGGCTACTCCACGCAGGCGCACTCGCGCACCGGGCTGGAGCGCTCCGAGAACGACTACCTGACCGCCGCCAACTCGGGCATCAACACGCTGGTCGACCGGCTCTCCGGCGCAACCGTGACGGGCAACGACCTGCACCTCACCGTCCAGCCAAACGCCGAGTACCTGGCCGAGCAGGCGCTTGCCGGCAAGTGCGGCTCCGCGGTGGCGCTCGACCCGCGCACCGGAAAGGTGCTGGTGATGGCCACCTCGCCCGGCTACAACCCGAATCAGGTCGAGAAGGACTACGCGGTGATCGCGCGCACGAAGGCCGCCTGCGAGCCGCCGGCCCCGCTGCTCAACCGCGGCACCTCCGGCCTCTTCACGCCGGGCTCAACCTTCAAGGTGATCACGATGGCGGCGGCTCTCGACTCGGGCGCCTACGGCCCCGAATCGCACTTCACCGACCCCGGCTACTGCATCGAGTACGGCAAGAAGGTCTCGAACTTCTCCGACCAGAACGGGCCCGAGAAGTTCGGCCTGGTGACGCTCACCGACGCGCTCGTCCACTCGATCAACGCGGTGTTCTGCGAGATCGGCAAGACGCTCGGCCCCAAGACGATCCTCTCGTACGCCAAGCGGTTCGGCTTCTACTCGACGCCGCCGCTGGAGACACCGGTGAGCGAGCGCGCCCCGAGCGGCCTCTACAACGGCTCGAAGCTGTTCCAGCCGAAGGACGCGAGCGAGGTCGACCCGGGGCGCATGGCCTTCGGACAGGAGCGAATGCTGGTGACGCCGCTGCAGATGGCGATGGTGATGGGCGCGGTCGCCAATGGCGGCATCGTGATGAAGCCCTACGTCGTCGACCACGTGACGGCGCCCGACGGCACCCTGGTTGCCGCAACGCGGCGCGAGGAGCTCGGCCCTGCGATCAAGCCGGAGACAGCAGGCCTGCTCAGCGACATGCTGGAGCAGGTGGTGACGCGTGGCACCGGCGGCAACGCCGCAATCTCCGGCGTTCGCGTCGCAGGCAAGACCGGCACCGCCGAGACCGGGACGCCCGGCGTCAACACGACCTGGTTCGTCGCCTTCGCCCCGGTGGACAACCCGCGCATCGCCATTGCCGTCGTGCTGGAAAACCAGCGCGGAACAGGTGGCGCAACTGCCGCACCCATCGCGAGGACCATCATGCAGGCACTCTTACACTCCACGGCGAACTCTTGATCTCTTGAACGCAAACGACCGCTATATCGGACGCCTCTTTGACGGGCGCTATCTCGTGCTGAGCCGCCTCGGCACCGGCGGCATGGCCGCGGTGTACCTGGCCGAGGATCAGGACCTGGGTCGCCGCATTGCGGTCAAGATCCTCGACGACCGCCACGCGACCGACGCCGGCTTCGTCGAGCGCTTCCGCCGCGAGGCCCAGAACGCCGCAGGCCTCTCCCACCCGAACATCGTGGCGATCTACGACCGTGGCGAGGCCGAGGGCTCCTCGTACATCGCCATGGAGTACCTGGAGGGGCCGACCCTCAAGGAGCTGATCGTCCGCCAGGGCCCGCTGCCCGTGCCGGTCGCCGTGGACTACGCACGCCAGATCCTGGCCGCCGTCGGGTTCGCGCACCGCAACGGCATCGTCCATCGCGACATCAAGCCGCACAACGTGCTCGTCGGCGAGGATGGCCGCTGCAAGGTCACCGACTTCGGCATCGCGCGCTCCGGCGCCAGCGAGATGACCGAGGTCGGATCGATCGTCGGCACGGCCCAGTACCTCTCCCCCGAGCAGGCGCGCGGCGGCCCGATCAGCCCCGCCTCCGATCTCTACTCGGTCGGCGTCGTGCTCTACGAGATGCTCACGGGCACCGTCCCGTTCGCGGGCGAGCAGCCGATCGAGATCGCGATGAAGCACCTGAACGGCGTGCCGACGCCGCCGTCCAGCCATCGCCGCGGCATCCCGCACGAGCTCGACGTGATCGTCCTGCGTGCCCTCGCCAAGACGCCCGCCGATCGCTACCGCAGTGCCGAGGCGTTCGACAACGAGCTCTCGGCGTTCTCGCGCGGCAGCGCAGCCAGCGGCGAGACCGAGGCTGCCGCCACCGCGCTGCTCAGCGGCGCCACGACGGCGATGCCGGCGCTGGTGGGCTCCGACACGGCGATCGTCCCGGCCGACCAGGTGGCCAAGGTCACGAAGGCCGGCGGCGCCTACTACGGCTACCAGCCGCCGAACCGCAAGCGGCGCGGCCGCCGGATCCTCTGGTGGCTTGCCGGCAGCCTGCTCGCCGTCGCGGTAGCCGCGGGCGGCTGGTACGCCTACACCAAGATCCAGGACAAGATCAGCGCCAACTCGCCCTCGACCGTGCCGTTCGTGGAGGGTCTGCGCGAGGAGCAGGCGGTGACGAAGATCCAGCAGGCCGATCTCTCGGCCGACATCAGGCGCGTCGCCGACCAGAAGGTGCCGGCCGAGTACGTGATCTCGCAGGATCCGCCCGCGGGCGAGAAGACGACGAAGGGCAATAGCGTCCGCATCCGCGTCTCGACCGGCCTGCCGAAGGCAGGCGTGCCTGACGTGCAGAGGATGAAGGAGAGCGACGCGATCGCGGCGATCCGCGCTGCCCGTCTGCAGCCGCTCGTCTTCGAGATCCAGTCCGACAAGCCCGCTGGGCGCGTGATGGCGCAGGACCCGAAGGCCGGGTCGAAGGTGGCGCAGTCATCGAAGGTGCGCATCAACGTGTCACGCGGGCCGAAGCCCGTGGGGGTGCCGAGCGTTGCAGGCCTCACCTTCGCAGACGCGTCAGCGGCGCTGCAGGATGCTGGGTTCGTGGCGGGCCGCACCGACGTTGACTCGAAGGAGCCGGCCGACAACGTCGTCGGGTCGCTGCCGAATGCCGGCACGGAGCTGCGCCCCGGCCAGCGCGTGACGCTGCTTGTCTCGAAGGGCGCCCCGGCAATCGCGGTGCCCGACGTGAACGGCCTCGACCGCACCGACGCGATCGTCACGCTGAAGACGGCGGGGCTCGATCCGATCGTCGTCACGCAGGACACGACCGACCCGACCGAGAGCGGTGTCGTGCTCGACCAGGTGCCGTTCGCGCTCGAGCAGGTGCTGCCCGGCGCGGTCGTCACGATCACCGTCGGCCGTCTCGTCAGCGATCCGAACGCCGTCACGACGACCGCCGCAACCCCGACGACCACCCCCGGGGCCCCGGTAACGCCTGCAACGCCCGGCACGGTCGGCACCCTCCCCGCGACCTCGACGCAGACGAACCCGCGCTGATGGCCGCTGCGCCGGGCCGCCGCCTGCGCGTGGCCGTTCTGATGGGCGGGCGTTCCAGCGAGCACGACGTGTCGCTGGCGTCGGCGCGCTCGGTGATCGCCGCCCTTGACCCTGCGCGCTACGACACGGTGCCGATCGAGATCGGCCGCGACGGCCGCTGGGCGCTGCCCACCTCCGGCCCCGCTGCCACGCAGCTCGACCCGGCGACGCGGATGCTGG
>CANNRA010000164.1 GCA_947507735.1 Actinomycetota bacterium | reverse complement strand
GGCTGGGACTGGGATCCGCATGAAACCCAGTGGCGAGAGAATGTTGCTGCCTATATGGAGTTCTACGACCAGAACCAGCACGGACGGGTACCCGCGAAGTACAAGACCGAGACCGGACTGAGCCTCGGAACCTGGGTTAACAACCAGCGGACTGGTCGAGACAGGCTGTCTCCGGAACGCAAAGCCGAAGTTGAAGCCCTACCAGGCTGGGACTGGCATCCGCATAAAACCCAGTGGCAGCAGAACAGCGCTGCTTACCTGGAGTTCTACGACCTTAACCAGCATGGACGCATACCCCAGGGCTACAAGACCGAGACCGGACTGAAGCTCGGGAAATGGGTGTCCGACAAGCGGAGCCAAAAAGAAAAGATATCCCCGGAACGCAGGGCTGAACTAGAAGCCTTACCGGGGTGGCTTGGGGATCCGCTTGAGAATCAGTGGCGAAAGAACATCGCCGTCTACCTGGAGTTCTACGACCAGAACGGCCATGGACGGGTACCCGCGAAGTACAAGACTGAGACCGGACTGAACCTCGGAGCCTGGGTTAACACCCAGCGGACTGGTCGAGGCAGGCTGTCTCCGGAACGCAAAGCCGAAGTTGATTCCTTGCCTGGCTGGGACTGGGATCCGCATGAAACCCAGTGGCGAGAGAATGTTGCTGCCTATATGGAGTTCTACGACCAGAACCAGCACGGACGGGTACCCGCGAAGTACAAGACCGAGACCGGACTGAGCCTCGGAGCCTGGGTTGCCACTCAGCGGAGAGGTCGGGACAAGCTGTCTGAGGAACGCAGGGCTGAACTCGATGCCCTCCCCGGCTGGATCTGGAGTGTTCGCGGCAACGAGTGATGCCTGGACTCCGGTCAAGCCTGGGCTACACCTCGCTCTGATCACCACCCCTCAAGAGGCTCAGAATCCTGTGGCCGTGATGCACGGGTGATGCACGTGGAGCATTCCAGCAAATAGAAAACCCCCGTTTCCGGGGGTTTTCCTTAGCAGGCCTGTAAGCCGGATTCTGTTGAAGGTGACCATCTGTCTAGGCCGGCGGTCTCCCGACGGCTCTGGCGGCGTACCCGGCCCCTCGGCGGGCAACCTGATAGCGGGGCCTGTTCGCCTTGCACCGGGCGGGGTTTGGCAGCCGTCATGTCGCCATGACGCTGGTGGGCTCTTACCCCACCGTTTCACCCTTACCAGCGGCACCTCCGGAGATGCGCCGCTGGCGGTCTCTTCTCTGTTCCACTTTCCATTGGCTTTCGCCCTCTGGGATTTCTCCAGCGCCCTGCCCTACGGTGTCCGGACTTTCCTCGCGCCCCTTGCGGAGCCCGCGGTCACCCGGCCTGCCCGGCGAGTGTAGCGCCGTTCGCCCGACTCCCTAGACTCCAGGCCCATGAGCGAGAGCGCGTCTCCCACCCCGCCGGTCGGCTACAAGGCGTCGCCCGCCTCCGAGGTCGAGGTGCTGCTGGAGCAGATCGAGGAGATCGAGGAGGAGCGGCGGACGAGCTACCTCGAGCTCTTCTTCGACCTCGTGTTCGTGTTCGCGATCACGCAGATCGCCGCGCTGCTGCTCTCCGACCTGAGCGCCGGCGGGTTCGCGCGCTCGTTGCTGATGCTGGCGCTCGTGTGGTGGGCCTGGTCGGGGTACGCCTGGACGACGACGGCGATCGACGTGGACAGCCTGCTGAACCGGGCCGGGATCCTGGCGGGCGCGGCGGCAGCGTTCTTCATGGCGTTCGCCCTACCGGGGGCATTTGGCGACGACACGCTCTGGTTCGCGTTCAGCTACTTCGCGGTGCGGACGATCCAGGTCGGGCTGCTCACACTCGGAATGCGCGACGACGCGACCTATCTGCGCTCGGCCCTGCGGCTCGCGCCGTTCTTCCTGCTCTCGCCCACCCTGGTGGTCGGCGGCGCCTGGGCGGGCGGTGACGCGCGCCTCGTGCTGTGGGGCCTGGCGGTCGCGATCGACGTGGTCGGGGCGATCACCGCGGGCGGCGGCGAGTTCCGCGTCTCGGCGGCCCACTTCGCCGAGCGACACGCCCTGTTCGTGATCATCGCCCTGGGCGAGTCGCTGATCGCGATCGGCATCGGGGCAGCCGACGCGCACCGGGATGCGACGCTGGCCGCGACGATCCTCGTTGCCTTCCTGGGGGTGGCGGCGCTCTGGTGGGCCTACTTCGACTTCGTGGCGGGAGCGGTCGAGCAGGCCCTCGGCCGGCGCACGGGCCGCGACCGCGGCCACGTCGCGCGCGACCTGTTCACCTTCGCGCACTTCCCGCTGATTGCAGGCATCGTGCTCTTCGCGGTGGCGGCGAAGAAGGTCGTGGCGCACTCCGGCGACCCGCTGAGCGGGCCGGGCCGGTTCGCTCTCGGCGCGGCAATCGTGTCGCTGATGCTCGGCCTGGCGGCCGGCCGCTTCCGGCTGATCCGGAAGCTCTCGCCGGAGCGGTTCGCAGCGGCGGCCGTCGCAGTCGTGGCGACGTTGCTGCTGACCGACGTGTCGGCGCTGGCGGTGCTCGGGATCGTGGTCGCCGCGCTGGCGGTGGCGCTCGCGGTCGAGGCGGTGCGGCTACGCGAGGTGCGCGCCGCGGTTCGCGGCGGCAGCTGAGCGCCTACCCCGCGTGCAGCCGCAGCGTCCGCATGCCCTCCGGGAGCCCGGACGCGGCCACGGCGTCGTCGCGCAGCTCCAGCCCGCACTCCGGGCAGACGATGGCCGCGGCGACGTGCATCACGAACTCGCCACAGCAGGGACACTCCAGGCTGGCCCCGCGCATCAGGGCGACGAACTCCTGGTCGAGGCTGCGATGAAGCGGCGCGACGGCCATCAGATGTTCCTGAACACTCCGGTGACCACGCCCAGCACCTGGACGTGTCGCGCGTAGATCGGCTCGAGGAAGTCGTTCTCCGGCTGCAGCCGGATGCGGCCGTCCTCGCGGTAGAAGCGCTTGACCGTCGCCTCGTCGGCCGACTCGTCGTCGCCGGCGAGCGCCACGACGATCTCGCCGTTGCGGGCGTCCTGGCGGCGGCGCACGACGACGTAGTCGCCATCGAGGATGCCGGCGTTGATCATCGAGTCGCCGCGCACCTTGAGCAGGAACTCCTCGCCGCCGGCCGACAGCGGCTGGGGCACGCCGATGTACTCCTCGACGTTCTGCTCGGCGAGCAGCGGCGCACCGGCAGCGACCTGGCCGAGCAGTGGCAGCATGCGCGCCTGGCCGAAGGCGGGCTCCAGCGTGGCCGGGGCGGCCGCGGTGGCGCGCTGGTGCTGCGGCAGCTCGAGCGCCCGCGGCTTGGTGGGGTCGCGACGGATCAGGCCTTCGCGCTCCAGCGTTGCGAGATGCGCGTGCACCGTGGACGGCGACGCCAGCCCGACGCGCTCGCCGATCTCGCGCACCGTGGGCGGGTAGCCGCGGTTCTCGACGTACTCGACGACGAAGTCGTAGATCTCCTGCTGACGATCGGTGAGCATGCAGCCTCCTGGCGAACGTGTGTTCGGTGAAGGTAGCTCCCGGCCCCGCCGCCGTCAAGTAGCTATCATCTCGCGGCACGTGCGCTGGTGGCGGAATTGGTAGACGCGCAAGGTTGAGGGCCTTGTGGGGGAAACCCCGTGGAGGTTCAAGTCCTCTCCAGCGCACTTGACAGGGGCCCGGGAAACCGGGCCCCTTCCTTTCTCGACACACCACACATTCACCGGCAGCAGCGGAGCTCGCTCTCTGGTGCCGCTTGCGAGCAGCACGGTGTCAGCCGAAGCGGGGAGCCGCCAGGCTCAAGTCGACGGAATGGGCTGGTATAGAGTCGGCCAATCAGCTAGGTGGCGCCTCGCACCACGTTGGCCTAGAGCGCCGACCCGGGATGAGCCGAATCGACAATGAGGGATCCGTTCTCTCGGTACGGGCGATTTCCTGTTCCCTGTCCATGCCCCAGAGAGAGCGCAGGAGAACCGTTCAACGACCGGGGGCATTGGATGAGACCGCTTAGGTCTGCTGTGGCTCTATGCATCGTTCTTACCTCTCTGACGCTAACGCTCAGCGCAGCTGCGGCGATTACGCCAGGGGCTGCGTGCACGAGCGCCGGCCAAACGGCGATGGATAACGGCAGCAAGTTTCAGTGCACGAAGTCCGGCAAGCAGCTTGTCTGGGACAAGGGCCTGCCGATGGGAGACGCGAGCCCGAAGAAGCAAGGCGGCTCGAGCAGCCAGAGTTTCGCCTGGCCGAGCCCTGGAGCGAAATACATCACAGCGGTACCTGTTGACCTCGAGCAGATCAACAGCATTTCGAAGTACGCAAGCTGCTCGGGCCACAACCGCGATGGCTACACCTTTGACAAGAGCCTCGTGAAGAATGTTTCCCTGAAGCATTACTGGTACCCCATCGCCTCCCTGCAGGGAACCCTCGACAGGGTCAAAGTCTTCGCCCCCTTTGACGGCACTGTTTCGGTGATCCAGTTGGAAGCAGACAAAGGCGGCCTCGGTCGCCCCCGGAACGGAAACGGTCTAGGTCTAACCACAGCGGTAGACCCGAGCGTTGTCTTCTCGTTTGGCCATGTCTATTTCGCGAAGAAGCTCAGGATCGGGGATCCGGTCAGAGCCGGGGACTTGCTCGGCTACGCCGCGATGTCTGACCCCGGCTTCGATTTCGACATCGATCTGGTGGCACGGGCGAGAGCAGCGAATGGCGCAGAAGTGCTCGGGAGCATTTTTGACCACATGGACAAGAAAGTCCTGGCTGCTTTCGCCGCGCACGCGATCACCCCGAGCGCGATGAAGATTCCACTCGCGAGCCGGCAGTCGAACGCTTGTGATTTCAACTCACCGTCGGGGCGAACGACAGCGGATTGGGTGCCACTCAAAGGGCAGACGCTTCGCCCGGGCAGCTCACCGGCACAGGGTGCTCCCGCTGGAGCAAAGACCGTTGCCAAGCCTGGCGACGATCAGAAGACCGCTTCCGCTTCGGATCCGGGCGGCCCAAGCTTCCAGCAGGTCGGCCTGCCCTGTGATCCGGCCAAATCGGCAAGTGGAAAAGCCTCGGATGGGGCACAACTGGCCTGCGTGGCAAACGCCGCTGACGGAAAGAGCTACTGGCAGAGCAAGTAGCGAGGCAGCAACAGCTCTGCATGGGGCCGGAGCGGGAACGTCCCGGTAGCGCCTGCGGTGCTGCCAGCGGTCAGTCAGTACGCTGCCCCCCATGCGTGACCTGGCTCAGCTCGCGGTCGAAGCAGCGCTCGCCGCCGGCGCCTCGTACGCCGACGCGCGCGCGGTCACCCGCCGCAGCCAGTCGGTCGGCTCGCGCAACGGACGCATCGAGACGCTGGACGACAGCGAGAGCGAGGGCATCGGCGTGCGCGTGCTGGTGAACGGTGCCTGGGGCTTCGCCGCCGACCGCCGCCTCGACCCGGCCGGAGCACGCGCCGCAGCCAGCCGCGCCACCGCCTTCGC
>CANNRA010000163.1 GCA_947507735.1 Actinomycetota bacterium | reverse complement strand
GGGGCGGTGACCTGACCGGGGACGCCTGCGAGAGCAGCGGGAGCACCAGCGCCAGGCTCGACCGGAGCGGCGCCCGGCACGACCGGCTCGGTCGTACCCGGTGGCGCGGCCACCCTCGGTGGCACGCCGGCTCCCTGTCGGCCAACGAGGAGCGTGCCACCGAGGGCGAGCACGGCAAGGAGCAGGGCCGCGGCGACGAGCGCCGTGCGCCGGGTGAGCTGGCCCGTGATCTCCATGCCGCCACTCTGGCGGCGCAGAGCAGGAGCGGGTGTGCCGGCTCTGTGCCGGAGGAGCTAGGCCGGGCTGCTGCCGGAGCCGGCAGCCGTCTCGGCGCGCCGCTTGATGCCGTAGAGCTGCTTGCGCTGCATCACCACGTGGCCGGGATCGGTCAGGAAGGGGCCGATCGCCCGGAACAGCCAGCCGGGCTTGCCGCGCCCGCGCACGCGCACGATCAGCCGGGTCGTCCCGTCGCTGCGCTCTTCCAGCACGAGCGCCCAGGTGCCGTCGGTGCCCAGCGCGGGCAGGCCGTTGCTCGTGTCGTACGAGGTCTTCAGCAGCAAGTCGAAGCCGCCGCGCAGCACCAGGTGCTTGTTCGGCTCGCAGGCGACCACGTCGAACCAGGAGCGCTTCGACGACGGGATCCTGTCGCCGACCGCGATCTGCTGCCACTCGGGATTGATCGCCTCGGCGCTCGGCTGGCCGCGATTGTCGAGCAGGTCGTAGCTGTAGAAGCCGGCGCGGCCGTAGCCCATCTGGACGAGCCAGGGCCAGACCTCCGAGGCGTGAGCCCGGATGGCGATCGCCATCGTCGAGTTGCGCGGCGAATCGGGGATCAGCTCGTCACCGGGCAGCGGCCGCGTGATGTCCTCCGGGATCGTCCCCCAGTTGATCGCGCGCGTGCGCAGAGTGAGCCACGCGAAGGCGGCGAGCAGCAGCGGGCCACGGGCGCGCATCTGCACGCTGCTAGCCGACCACGATGTTGACGAGCTTGCCCTGCACGAAGATCTCCTTGCGAATCGTGACCCCTGCCAGATGAGCTTGCACGTTCGCGCTCGCTTTCGCCAGGGCGATCGCCTCGTCCTGGGAGATCCCGACGGGTGCCTCGACGCGATCGCGCACCTTGCCGTTGACCTGGAGCACCAGCTCGAACGTGTCCGAGGTGAGCAGAGCCGGGTCGGCGACGGGCCACGGCGCGGCGTACGACGGCGTCGTGTGACCGAGCCGGTGCCACAGCTCCTCGGCGATGTGCGGCGCGTAGGGCTGCACGAGAGCGACGGCAGTCTCGGCGGCGAAGCGGGCGCCCGGCTCCGAGGCGTGGCCGGTCAGATCGTTGACGAGCTCCATGATCGCGGCAACCGGCGTGTTGAACTGGAAGCGGCGGCCGATGTCGTCGGTCACCTTGTGGATCGCGCGATGCGCGGAGCGGACGAGCGGCGTGTCGCCCGGGTCGGCGCCCAGCGGCTGCTCGGCCGCCTCGACGACGGCGCGCCACAGCCGGTTGAGGAAGCGGAACGTGCCATCGACGCCGGTGTCCTGCCACTCCGCGTCCTGCTCGGCCGGGCCCATGAACAGCACGTAGAGGCGCGTCGCGTCGGCGCCGTAGCGCCCGATCAGCTCGTCGGGCGAGACGACGTTGCCCTTGGACTTCGACATCTTCGCGCCGTGGCGGTAGATCATCCCCTGCGTGAAGAGGCGGGCGAACGGCTCGCGGAAGCCGACGAGGCCGAGATCGTTGAGCACCTTCACGAAGAAGCGCGAGTACAGCAGGTGCAGGATCGCGTGCTCGATACCGCCGATGTACTGGTTGACCGGCAGCCAGTAGTCGACGATCGAGCGGTCCCAGGCGGCCTCGTGGTTCTGCGCGTCGGCGTAGCGGATGTAGTACCAGGACGAGTCGACGAAGGTGTCCATCGTGTCGGTCTCGCGCCGGGCGGGGCCGCCGCAGGTCGGGCAGGTCGTCGCGACCCAGTCCTCGGCGGCGGCGAGCGGCGAGCGGCCCTTCGGCATGAAGTCGGTCACGTCGGGCAGCACGACGGGCAGCTGGTCGGCCGGCACCGGCACCGTGCCGCAGCCGTCGCAGTGGATGATCGGGATCGGGCAGCCCCAGTAGCGCTGCCGCGAGAGCAGCCAGTCGCGCAGGCGGAAGTTGATCGTCTGCTCGCCGCGGCCGTCCTCGGCCAGCCAGGCGGTGATCGCCTGCTTTGCCTCGGGCGAGGAGAGGCCGTCGTAGCCGGGCGAGTTGACGAGCAGATCCCGGTCGGAGGAGGAGACGTACGGCAGCTCGGGCTCGTCGCCGCCGGCCGGGGTGATCACGCGCTCGATGGCGATGCCGTACTGCTCGGCGAAGGCGAAGTCGCGCTCGTCGTGGGCGGGCACGGCCATGATCGCGCCGGTGCCGTAGCCCATCAGCACGTAGTCGGCGATGTAGACGGGGATCTCGCGGCCGTTCACCGGGTTGGTGATCGTGCGGCCGGCGAAGACGCCGTCCTTGCCCTTCTCCTGGCGCTCGACCGTCGAGCGGCCGGCGGCCTTGCGCACGTACGCCTTGACCTCCGCCTCCTGCGGCAGGCCGGCGACGAGCTGTGCCACCGCCGGGTGCTCGGGCGCCAGCACGAAGAAGGTCGCGCCGAACAGCGTGTCCGGCCGCGTCGTGAAGACGTCCAGGTCGAGGCCCAGCTCCTGCTGGTGGAAGGTGACGCGCGCGCCCTCCGAGCGGCCGATCCAGTTGCGCTGCATCGTCAGCACGCGCTCCGGCCAGTCCTCGATGTCGTCCATCTCGTCCAGCAACTGCTGCGCGTAGTCGGTGATCTTGAAGAACCACTGCTCCAGCGAGCGCGCCTCGACCTCGGCGCCGCAGCGCTCGCAGCGGCCCTCGACGACCTGCTCGTTGGCGAGCACGGTCTGGTCGTTCGGGCACCAGTTGACGGCGGCCTCGCGCTGGTAGGCGAGGCCCTTCTCGAAGAACTGCAGGAACAGCCACTGCGTCCAGCGGTAGTACTCCGGCTCGCAGGTGCTCACCTCGCGCGACCAGTCGATCGACCAGCCCATGCGCTGCATCTGCTCCTTGATGCGCGCGATGTTGCGGCGGGTCACGGTGGCGGGGTGGCCGCCCTCCTTGATCGCCGCGTTCTCGGCTGGCAGGCCGAACGAGTCGTAGCCCATCGGGCGCAGCACCTCGAAGCCGTTGCGGCGGCGGAAGTGCGCGACCACGTCACCGAGCGTGTAGTTCTTGACGTGCCCCATGTGCAGCTCGCCCGAGGGATACGGCAGCATCTCCAGCACGTAGGTCTGCTTGCCGCCCTGCTTGGGCGTGCCCGGGGCAGGGTTCGGCACGACGAAGGCAGCGTCGGCGGCCCAGCGGGCCTGCCACTTCTGCTCGATCGCCTGGGGCTCGTACCGCTCGCGCTCTGTGTGCTCGTTCACTCCGACCCTCTTCTACGAAAAAGCCTCTCGATCGAGAGGCTCAACGGGACGTCGCGCGCGACCCGCGTCGCACGTCTCGCCCTGCTCTACGGGAGCAGCTCGTCCATGGCTTCTGATCGTAACAAGCGCCTCTCCGGCGAGTCACCACGATGCGGCCGGCCGGCCGCCACTCCAGGCGACAGGGTGGTAGGTTCGCCCAGGCGCGACAGCGCCGCGACGCTCATACGACGAGGAGGTACGGCGAGATGGCTGACTGGACGCTGAAGAGCTGGCAGGACATCCCCAACGGTGCGGCCGGCTGGGGCCTCTCCGACGACCAGATGGAGATGCGGATCGGCCGCGAGGCGCTCGGCCTGACGCAGCATGGCGTGAGCTACGCCAAGTTCGGCAAGGACTTCGTGCCGACCTGGGGCCACCGGCAGAAGCAGCAGGAGGAGACGTACACGCTGGTCTCCGGCCGCTGTATCGCGAGGCTCGGCGACGAGACCGTGGAGCTGAAGGCAGGCGACGTGCTCGCCGTGCCGCCCCACGTGTGGCGCGCCTTCCGCGCGACCGGCGGCGAGGACGCCGTGATGATCATCACGGGTGCGCCGGCCGTGGAGAACGACGGCGACATCGACATGGAGTGGTGGCCGGCCTGAGCCGACGCCGCGGCAGGCGGCTAACGGAGCGGTGAGCGGGCGCCCCCAGGGGCGCCCGCTCCGTGCACCGCCGCGCGCGTGTCAGGCCGCTTGATCGATCCCGCCGACGACCTGGTCGGGGTCGAGCAGCGCGATCAGCCGGTCTCCGACCTTGGCGACGCCGCGGTAGCAGTCGGCTGCGGCGGTCGGTGACGTCTCCACCTGGTCCTCGGTGAGGGTCAGCACCTCCGAGACGCCGCTGACCACGATCCCCGAGACACCGTTCGCCGTCTCGACGATCACGATCATCTGGCCGTCGCCCCACGCGGTATCGGCGTCGCTCGCCTCCTGCTGGGCGGCCCGGCCGTAGCGCAGGACAGGGTCACAGACAGGCACGATCCGGCCGCGCAGGTTGATGACTCCCTGCATCCAGGGGATCGGCGAGGCGATCGAGCGTGGCGGCGTGTAGCGGATGATCTCCTGCACCCGCCCGATCGGCAGCGCGTACTCCTCGCCACCGAACGAGAAGACGACGACCTGTCCAACCAGTGACTCTGTCGCTGCGTTCTCCATCGGGCACTCCTTCGTGATCTCCAGGCGGCGCGCCGTGTGCCGCTCGCTGCTTCCCCTATCGGTGGGCCAGCTGGCCCGGGTGAGCACGCATACCCGTGCGAGGGAGGTGCGTGGCCTCCCCCGGCGAGAAGTGTGGCCGTTTCGCACCTGCCCCTACCCCTTCCGGGGACGAACCGCCCCGGGTGAGCGCCGATCACCGCTTGGTCAGCGAAATTTATCGGTCTCAAAGGCAGCACCGCGACCCCTCCCGCGCCGACCCCGCCGGGGACGACGGCAAGACGAAGCGCAGCTGGAACGGCGGGGTGCAGGTTCACACTCATAGTCGCTCGATCGTCAGGAGAAGGATTCGATGGCCAAGAAAGTGCAGATCGAGAAGCTCGCGCCCCTCAAGGAGCGTCTCACGAGTCTCGAGACCAACTGCCTCACCAACCTTGAGCGCGGCGTCGAGGCGATGCGTGCCGGCGACCTCACGGTCGACGTGCAGCCAGCGACGACACCGCTCCCGCCGACGGGCGACCCCGACATCGATGAGATCGGCGAGATCTTCAACCGGATGCTCGGGAAGGCCCAGAACGCCCTCACGAGCTACAACGCCGTTCGCGAGGAGCTGCGCACCAAGCTCGGTGACCACTCCTGCCTGATCGACCTCGACGCCCGCCTCACGAGCCTCGACAGCAAGTGCCTGACCAGCCTCGCCCACGGCATGACCGCGATGAACGAGGGCGACCTCACCGTCGACGTCCAGCCCGCCACCAGCTTCCTCAGCGCGGCGCCCGGCAGCAACCTCGGCTCGCTCGGCGAGACGTTCAACAGCATGCTCGGCAAGGCCCAGGGCGG
>CANNRA010000162.1 GCA_947507735.1 Actinomycetota bacterium | reverse complement strand
CGCCGCGCTTCAGCCTGGCCGAGGTGCGCGCCGCCGTCGAGGACGAGGTTGCGCGCGGGCGCCGGGGCGGCTTCCTCGGGGTCGGCAAGGTCGAGGAGCAGGTTGGCGAGGTGACGCTCGAGCACCATCCCTTCTACGAGCTGGACGTCGACGCCGTTGCCTATCTCGAGGAGCGACGTGGCCTGCGCGCCCGCGCGCAGGTGCGCACCATCGTGCCGCTCCGCCTCAGCATCGATGCGCACACCGGTGCGCTGGTGACGGTGGCCGCGAACGGCCACATCGCCGACACCGGGCACGTGCTGCCCGACCTCGGCGAGGACGAGTGCGCGGCCGTGAAGGCGCTGCGCGACGCCGAGTTCAGCAAGGACGACCTGCTTGCCCGTGGCTGGCGGCCGGCGAAGGCACAGCAGCTGCTGGCGAGCCTCGTTGCCAAGCGCGTCGTCGAGCCGGTGGAGGAGCTGCACGGCCGCTACCGCGTGACGGGCCTCGTGCCCGTGCACGCCGGCTTCCGGGCGGTCAGCGTCGCGTTCGCCGCCGAGCCGCTGGCGATCGAGCCGCGAATGATCCACGGGGTGGCGCTGAGCCAGGCGGCCGTCGTGCGGGCAGTCGAGGCGCTCGTGCCGGAGGCGCAGGTGCGCTCGCTCTCGGTCGTCTACGTCCCGGTGTTCGCCGCCGACCTCGAGCGGCCTGACGGCGTGCGCCGCCGCGAGCTGATCGACGGCATCACGGGCGAGCCGCTCGGCCGCTAGCCGGCAGCCCGCCCGTCAGCCTGGAGGGTGCTAGAGCGCGTCGATCGCGGCGCGCAGGCTGGCCACGTAGGCCTCGAGCGCCGGGGCGCCGCCCTCGTCGGCAACCTGGATCGCGCGGGAGCCGACGACGATGCCGTCGGCCTGCGCGGCGGCAGCCGCGGCGTGCTCCGGCGTCGAGATGCCGAACCCGGCGTACAGCGGCAGGTCGGTGATGGCGCGCGCGCGCTCCACGAGGCCGTCCAGCTGGCTCGACACCGCGGTACGGGCGCCCGTCGTGCCGGTCAGCGTCACGAGGTAGAGCCAGCCGTCCGTCTGCTCGGCGGCGAGGCGGATGCGCTCGTCGGTGGAGGTGGGGGCGACCAGCTGGACGCGCTTCACGTCCGGGCGCTCGTCGGCCGGGAGGTCAGCCACGATCAGCGAGGTCATGCCGGCTGCGCGCGCGTCCGTGTTGAAGCGGTCGTAGCCGTAGGCCTCGAGGATCGCCGCGTAGGTCATCGGCACGAGCGGGATGTCAGGCCCGACGAGCGCGCGCGTGCGGGCGAGGCACTCCAGGCACTCCCTGGTGCGCATGCCGGCCTTGAGCGCGCGCTCGCCGGCGAGGCGGATCACCGGGCCGTCGGCGAGCGGGTCGCTGAACGGGAAGCCCAGCTCGACGATGTCGGCGCCGCCGCGCACCGCCGCTGCGGCCAGCTCGGGCGTGCCGGGCTCGGCCATCAGGTAGATCACGAGCTTCTTCGCGGCGGTCACTGGCCTAGCCTCTCGATCAGGGTCTGCATGTCCTTGTCGCCGCGGCCCGACAGGCAGACGGCGATGTAGTCCGACTCGCAGTCGGCGACGCGGGCGAGGGCGTGAGCCGTCTCGAGCGCCGGGATGATGCCCTCGGTGCGGGCGAGCCGCTGGACGGCCGCGAGCGCCTCGTCGTCGGTGCAGGGCAGGTACACGGCGCGCTTGCTGTCGCGCAGGTAGGCGTGCTCCGGGCCGACGCCGGGGTAGTCGAGCCCGGCCGAGATCGAGTGCGCATCGGCAATCTGGCCGTCGCTGTCGGAGAGGATCGACGAGCGGGAGCCGTGCAGCACGCCGGCGCGGCCGGAGCCGAGGCTCGCGGCGCCCGCCGCCTCGACGCCGATCAGCTTGACGCCGGGGTCGTCGACGAAGCCGCGGAACATGCCGATCGCGTTCGAGCCGCCACCGACGCAGGCGATCACGGTCTCGGGCAGCTTGCCCTCGGCAGCCAGCAGCTGCTCGCGCGCCTCGCGGCCGATCACCGACTGCAGCTCGGCCACGATCTCCGGGTACGGCGCCGGGCCGACGCACGAGCCGATCATGTAGTGGGTCGTCTCGACGTTGGTGATCCAGTCGCGGATCGCCTCGGAGGTCGCCTCCTTGAGCGTCTTGGTGCCGAACTCGACCGGCCGCACCTCAGCGCCCATCAGCTTCATGCGCTCGACGTTGGGCCGCTGGCGGCGCATGTCCTCGCTGCCCATGTAGACGATGCACTCCAGCCCGAAGCGGGCGCACACGGTGGCTGCGGCCACGCCGTGCTGGCCGGCCCCGGTCTCGGCGACGATCCGCTGCTTGCCGAGCCGGCGCGCCAGCACCGCCTGGCCGAGCGCGTTGTTGATCTTGTGCGCGCCGGTGTGCAGGAGATCCTCACGCTTGAGGTAGACGCGCTTGCCGGGGGCAAACCGCTCGGCGAGGGTGAGCGGCGTCGGGCGCCCGGCGTACGTCGTCAGCAGGTAGTGGAGCTCGGCGATGAAGGCCGGGTCGATCTTGGCGGCGGCCCAGCCAGCCTCGAGCTCATCGAGCGCCGGGATCAGCGTCTCGGGGACGTAGCGGCCGCCGTAGCCGCCGTAGGTGCGCCGGGTTTCTGCGTCGAGCGTTGTCATCGTGCTGCCTCCACGAACGAGCGGACGAGGTCGTGATCCTTGATGCCGGGAGCGGACTCCAGGCTGCGTGCTGCATCGACGGCCCAGGGGCGGACGGCGTCGATCGCGGCGCGGACATTGTCGGGGCCGAGGCCGCCGGCCAGCACCACGCGCTCTGCGCGCGCTGCCCTGGCGGCGTTCTCCCAGTGCTGCGGGTCGCTGCCCTCCCAGGGGAGGTCGAGCACGCGGGCGACCGCGGTGCCGTCGCGACGCAGCAGCTGCGCTCCGCGGCCGCGGACGGTCTCGCCGCCGCCCGGCGACTCGTGCACCTGGTCGAGGTCGGCGCCGCTGGGGCCGGCGTTGCCTACCCACACCGCCACCGACAGCACGCCGTCGGGCGTCGGCAGAACGGAGGGGGCACGGCGCGGGCTGCCCTCGGCGAGCACGAAGCCGAGCAGGTCGGCGCCGGCCTCGACGGCGGCGGCGACGTCCTCCTCGCGCGTCAGCCCGCAGACCTTGACGAGCGGCCGCGACAGCAGCTCCTTCAGCTTCGCGGCCGGGTCGGCCGCCTGCATCAGAGCGGTGCCGCAGAGGATCGCATCGGCGCCGCACAGCTCGGTCGCGGCGCCCTGCGCGCGGGTGTGCACGCCGCTCTCGGCGATCAGCACGCGGCCCGCGCGCGCCGGCACCAGGGCCAGCAGCCGCAGCTGCTCGCCGCGGTCGAGCTCGAAGGTGGTGAGGTTGCGGCAGTTGATGCCGAACATGTCGGGGTTGAGCCGCAGCCCGCGCTCGACCTCCTCGGCGTCGTGCGCCTCGACCAGGGCATCCAGCCCGAGCGAGCGGGCGTAGTCCTGCAGGTGCGCGGCCTGGGCGTCATCGAGGTCGCGCAGCAGCAGCAGGATCGCGTCGGCGCCCGCCTGCTTCAGCTCGAGGATCTGCTCCTCGCTGGTGAAGAAGCCCTTGCCGAGCAGCGGCGCATCCGTCGCGGCGCGCGCGGCACGCAGGTCGTCGATGGTGCCGTCGAAGCGGGCGTCGACGAGCACGCTGATCGCGGCGGCGCCGGCGGCGGCAAAGCGCGCGGCCAGCTCGGCAGGATCGGCGCCGGGGCGGAGGGCGCCCATCGAGGGGGAGCGCCGCTTGACCTCGGCGATGGCCTGGAGCCCGGGGCGGGCGAGTGCGTCGCGGAACCGTGCCACTAGGCGGTGACCTCCTGCTGGGAGAAGTGGACGAGGGCGTCGAGCCGGTCGGCGGCTGCGCCAGAGTCGAGGGTGCGGGTGGCGAGGTCGAGGCCCTCGCGCAGGTCGGCGGCGTGGCCGGCAGCGGTGAGCGCGGCAGACGCGTTGAGCAGGATCGCGCTGCGCGCGCCGCGGGTGGCGAACGGCGTGGCGCCGGGCGTTCCGGGCGCGGGGGCGCCGTCCTTGCCCTCGCCGGCGAAGATGGCGCGGATCGCGGCGGCGTTCTCGCTGGCATTGCCACCCGCCAGCTCGTCGATGTGGGCGGGCGGGAGCCCCAGCTCGGCCGGGTCGACGACGTGCTCGCGTACCGCGCCGTCCTGCACCTCGGCGACGAGGCTCAGGCCGGTAGGTGACAGCTCGTCGATGCCGCCTGCGCCGTGGACGACGAAGGCGCGGTGCGCCCCCAGCGAGACGATCACGTCGGCGAGCGTGCGCACGAGGCGCTCGCTGTAGACGCCCACGACCTGGGCGCGTGCCCCGGCCGGGTTGGTCAGCGGGCCGAGCACGTTGAAGACGGTGCGCGTTGCCAGCTCGCGGCGCACGGGGCCCGCGTGGCGCATCGCCGGGTGGTGGGAGGGAGCAAAGAGGAAGCCGAAGCCAAGCTCGTCGATCGAGGCGGCGACGCGCTCGGGCGCCAGGTCGAGCCGGAAGCCGAGCGCCTCCAGCACGTCGGCGGAGCCCGACGCCGACGAGACGGCGCGGTTGCCATGCTTCGCGACGGCAGCGCCCGCGGCAGCGGCCAGCAGCGCTGCGGCCGTCGAGATGTTCAGGGTGTGGGCGCCGTCGCCGCCGGTGCCGGCGGTGTCCACCAGGTCGGTGCGCTGCGGGCGCACGGGCAGCGACAGCGCGCGCATTGCCTCGGCGCAGCCGGCGATCTCCTCGACATTCTCGCCCTTCATCCGCAGCGCGATCAGCAGGCCGCCGATCTGCCCCTGCGTCGCCTCGCCGGCCATGATGGCGCCCATCGCAGCGCGTGCCTCGGCCCGGGTCAGGTCGTGCCCCTCGACGATGCGCGAGAGGGCGTACACGATGGCTGTGGCGCCGCCGCCCGGGTTGCCGCCCGGGGTGGCTCCGCTCACGCGTCCAGCCCCAGGAAGTTGCGGGCGAGCCGCGGCCCGGCGGGCGTCAGCACTGACTCGGGGTGGAACTGCACGCCCTCGACGTCGAGGCTGCGGTGGCGCACGCCCATCACCTCGCCGTCGGCGGTGGTGGCAGTCACCTCCAGCACGTCGGGGACGGCGGTCGCCGCGAGCGAGTGGTAGCGACCCGCCTCGAAGTCCTGCTCGATGCCGCGGAAGATGCCCTTGCCGTCGTGGTGCACCGGGGACGCCTTGCCATGGACGAGGCGCTGGGCGGGGCCCACGGTGCCGCCGAACACCTGGACGATCGCCTGGTGCCCGAGGCAGACGCCGAGCACCGGCACCTTGCCGGCGAAGGCCTCGATCATCCCGATCGACACGCCGGAGTCTTCCGGGCGCCCGGGGCCGGGCGAGATGACGAGGTGTGACGGCGCGAGCGCGAGGGCCTCGGCGACCGTGATCGCGTCGTTGCGGATGACACGCACCTCCCAGCCCAGCTCGCCGAACAGGTGCGCCAGGTTGTAGGTGAACGAGTCGTAGTTGTCGATCAGCAGGAT
>CANNRA010000161.1 GCA_947507735.1 Actinomycetota bacterium | reverse complement strand
TGGAACTCGACAGGGAACTTCTTTGGCATGACGACATCCTTCCCGCGAGACGGTGCCTCGCACAAGAGATGTCAACCAAAGTCGGGGCAGACCCGGCCGAGGTTAGAAGAGCCGCCGAAACCACCTCTTAATCCCAAGGTCGTTGGTTCGATCCCAACACGGCCCACTCGGAAGGGGCTCCGCGAGGAGCCTCTTCGCGTTGCAGGAGACGGTGCGCCGGCTCAGTCGCGGGCGAGCGCGGCCTGCAGCGTGTAGCGGCCCGCGAAGCCGCCCTGCAGCATCCACACGTCCACGAAGGCGGCGACCGGCGTGGTGCCCGGGTTGCGGTAGGTCAGGTCGACCGTGCCGCCGTCGCGCGTCACCGTGGCCAGCACGTGGCTGGGCTGGTCGGAGCCGATGCCGTCCACCGATTTCGTCGTCCCGTCCCACACGCGCACGCGCACGCCCGCAGGGACAGCGCTGCGCAGGGTCAGCTGCGAGCGGGCGGGCACGACGACGCGGTAGACGTCGTGCGGATCCTTGGTGCCGTCGATGTGGGCCGAGACGGTGCCGCTGGCCCGGCCTGGGCCGACGAGCAGCGGGCGGCCCCGGAGCACGACGTTGCCGGGGGCGACCTGGTTGATGTCGTCGTTCGGCTCCTGCGGATCCTTCGGCGGGGCGGGGTAGCGCAGCGCGGCCGCGATGTCGAGCACGCCCCAGCCGGTGTCGAGGTTGACGCCGGCGCGGCCGACGTGGCGGGCCGAGTGGCGCAAGACCTCGAACAGCTGGCCGGCGTCGAGCTGGGGCCGCCGGGTCCACACCCACGCCGCCGCGCCCGAGACGATCGCCGCGGAGAAGCTCGTGCCGCTCTCGCTCGACTCGCGCGTCTCGTTGTAGGCCTGGGGCACTGCGACCGCGAGCTCCTCGCCCGGGGCGGCGATGTCGATGCCGCTCGACTGGCTGGAGAACGTGCTGACCGCGAGGCTCTGCCCGATCGACGAGACGGTGAAGACGTGCGGCTCGCCGGCCGGCCGCGCCAGGAAGGTCACGAGCGGCCGCTCGTTGCCCACCGACGCCACCACGAACGACCCGCGCGCGATCGCGCGCAACACCGCGTCCTGCAGCTGGGGGCTGTAGAAGCCGCCGCCCACGCTCAGGTTGATCACCGAGCGCCCGCGCGCCGACACCGCCTCGATGCCGTCCACGATCTTGCGCAGCGTCAGCTCGCCCTGCGCCGTCGCGTTCCAGATGACGAGCCTTGCCTGCGGATAGACGCCGACGACGGGCGACCCGTCGGCGCCGTTCCCCACCACGAGCGACGCGACCGCCGAGCCGTGGAACTGGTGGCGGTTGAGCAGGCGCTGGCCGTTGAGGGGGTAGGTGTTGGGGCGCTTGGCGAAGAGGGGAAGGCCCATGTCGACGCCGGTGTCGACGAAGGCGACCGGGACGCCGGGACCGGGCGGGGCCGCCTGGTCGGCACGGATCGCGCGCAGCCACCAGGGCGCGGGGAGGGCAGGGGTCGCTGCGCTATCGGCGCGCGGGGTTGCCGTGGCGCTGCCTGCGAGGGCTGCCGTGGCGGCGAGCGCGGCGCTGACGGTCGCGATCAGAGCGAGTCGACGGACCGTCATCACCGGATGTTCGCACGCCGGCCACCTTTGGATTTCCCGGCGCGGGCCCTGCTGCTCTAGAGTCGCCGCATGGCGGACATCCTCGTCGTCGGCGCGGGCACGGCCGGCATCGCATGCGCGATCCTCGCGGCCCAGGCCGGAGCGACCGTCACGGTGCTGGAGAAGGACGCGGTGATCGGCGGCACCCTCCACGTCAGCGCCGGCCACCTGAGCGGTGCAGGCACCCGCCGCCAGCGCGACGTCGGCATCGACGACGACACCAGCGACCGCCACTTCGACGATGTGATGCGGCTGTCACGTGGCGAGGCCGACCCGGTGCTCGTGCGGCTCGCCGTCGAGGAGGCGCCGCACACCATCGACTGGCTGCACGACCTCGGCTTCGCCTTCGACCCGAGCACCCCGGCGATCTACCTCGGCCACGACGCTTACTCGCGGGCGCGCACCGTGTGGCATGCAGCCGGCCCCGGCCAGCAGCCCGCCTCGCCGCTCGGTCGTGCCATCGGCATCCTCGAGACGTTGCGGCCCGCCTGGGATGAGCAGGTCGCTGCGGGGCGGATCGTGCCGCACTTCTCGACGGCCCTCACGGCCCTGATCGTCGAGGACGGCGCCGTCGTGGGCGCCCGCGCCACCGGCCCCGCCGGCGCGTCCGCCGAGTTCCGCTCGTCGCACACCGTGCTCGCCACCGGCGGCTACGGCGCGAGCCCGGAGCTCTTCGCCGAGCTGACGCCCGGCCACCCGCGTCTCGTCACGCACGCCTGGCACACCGCCACCGGCGACGGCATCGTTGCCGCGCGCGCCGCGGGCGCCGCGATCCGCGACGGCGAGAAGCACAACTACCGGCTCGGCATGATCGAGGTCGAGCCTGGCTCCGGCCGCGGCGAGCTGGCCCGCAACTTCGTTGGCCTCAGCGCCGCCGCCCGCCGCCCCGACGAGATCTGGGTGAACGAGCAGGGCGAGCGCTTCGTGGACGAGACGACGCACGACATCACCGGGCAGGAGCGCGCCGTGCTCGGCCAGCCCGGCCATCGCTTCTGGCTCGTCTTCGACGAGGCGGCGCTTGCCGGTCCGCAGGCGCCCGTCCCGGCCGGCTGGGATCGCGACGCCGTGCGCGCCCGCTCCGACGAGGGCGTCGTCGTCTGGCGCGACGCCACCCCCGCCGGCCTCGCCGCGAAGTCCGGCATTGACCCGGCCGGCCTCGAGCAGACCCTGGCCGCCTACAACGCGCGCATCGCCGCGGCTACCAGCGACCCGCTCGGCCGCACCGGCACCGACGCGCCGCTCGCGCAGGGGCCCTTCTACGCGCTGGCGCTCCCGGCCGGCGTCCTCGTCACCTTCGGTGGCATCCACGTGGATACGCAGCTGCGCGCGCTCGACACCGCCGGCTGCACCATCGCCGGCCTCTACGCCGCGGGCGAGGTCGTGGGCGGCGGCGCCACCTCCGGCATCGCCTTCTGCGGTGGCATGCTGATCACCCCGGCGCTCTCGTTCGGGCGCATCCTGGGGCGGACGCTAGCGGCCGCGGCGGGGAGGGCCTGAGATGGCAGCGGATCCCGGCAGCTACGTCCCCGGTGGGCCCTTCGGTGGCGTGCCCCGTGCGATGGAGGTCGACGCAGCCGCGTTCCGCGCGTCTACTCTGCGCAGCATGAGCTCGATCGAGGTGACCGTCTTCAGTGATCCCGGCTGCCCCTGGGGCTATTCCGACGAGCCGATGATCCGCGTGCTGCGCTGGCGCTACGCCGACCAGCTCTCGTACCGGCTCGTGATGATCGGCCTCACCGAGCGTCACGAGCAGTACGTCGAGCGCGGCTACACCCCGCTGACCATGGCGCACGCGTACATGCGTTTCCGCGACACCTACGGGATGCCGTTCTCGATCACCCCGCGTGCCCGTGTCGCCGCCACCTCGCTGGCCTGCCGCGCCGTTGTCGCCGCGCGCCTCACCCAGCCCGGGCGCGAGTGGGACGTCTTCCGCGCGCTCCAGTACGCCTGGTTCACGACGCCGCTCGTGCTCGACGAGGCCGACGCGATCGCCACCGCCCTCGGGCCGGTGCCCGGCCTCGACGTCCAGGCCATCGTCTCGCGGCTCGAGTCCGCCGAGGTCGTCGCCGCCTACGAGGCCGACCGCGCGGAGTCCCGCACTGCTGCAGGCTCGCCCTCGGACATGCAGGGCAAGACCGCGCAGTCCGACGGCCCGGTGCGCTACACCGCCGCCTCGCTGATCTTCGAGAAGGACGGCAAGCGGCTCGAGGCCGGTGGCTTCCAGCCCGTGCAGGTGTACGACAACTGCGTCGCCAACCTCGACCCGACGCTACGCCGCCTCGCCCCGCCGGAGACGCCGCTGCCGCTGCTCGAGCGCTTCCGCGATGGCCTGACGACGATCGAGATCGCCTTCTTGCTCGCCCAGGGCAACGACGCCCCGGACACCTTCGCCGCCGAGCGTGCGCTGCTCGAGCTCGTCTTCGCCGGCCGTGCCACACGCACGCAGCTCGGCAACGACGCCGTCTGGCGCCTGGCCTAGATCTCCCGCGCGACGCGGTTGCCGTCGCTCGTGGCGGCCCAGAAGCCGCGCGGCGCCACCGCATCGCCGATCGCCCAGATCGCCGGCGAGCCCTGCGGCGGATGCGCCTCGGCGCCGGGCGCGCGCAGCGTCGCCACGATCTCGGACAGCTCCGGCGAGCTTGCGCCCGTCGACAGCACGATCGCGTCGAACGGCCCCAGCGACCCGCCGCCAAGCAGGTGCACCGTGCCGCCGCTTCCGGCCGCCCCGCCCTCGCCGCCAGCCCTGTCTACTCGCTCCACGAAGGCCCCGGCCCGCACCGTGATCCCTGCCGCCGCGACCCGAGCGCCCGCCTGCGCCGTCTCCAGCGAGTAGTCCAGCTCCGGCGCTCCGAGGCCCGGCAGCGATGTCACCACCGTCACCGACGTCACCTTGGCGTCGGCCGCCAGCGTCTCCGCCAGGCTGACCGCTGGCCAGCCGCCCTCCTCGTCGATCACGAGCACGCTCCCGTGTGCGCGCGCGTCGCCCGCGAGCACGGCGCGCCCGTGCGGCAGACCCCTCGCCCCGGGAATGCCGTCGTCCAGCGTCGGGCGGAAGCGCCACACCGCGAGCTGTGAGGCCTGGGCGCCCGTCGCGAGCACCACCGCATCGACGTCCAAAGCCGCCGGGTCGGCGACTCGCTCGCCGAGCCGAATCGTCACGCCGAGCACCGCCAGCTCGCGCTCCCACCAGGCGACGGCCTCCAGTAGCTCGCCGCGCCCGGGCGCCTCGCCTGCCAGCCGCCACGCTCCACCGAGCCGGGCCTGCGCCTCGTACAGCGTCACGGCATGGCCGCGCTCGGCTGCCACGCGCGCCGCCTCCAGCCCTGCGGGCCCGCCGCCGACGACGGCGACACGCTTCCGCCGCTGCGCTGGCTGCGGCTCGCCCAGCCGCGCCTCGTTGCCGGCCGCGGGGTTGACGACGCAGGTCCCGTGGGCGCCCCGGATCACGGTGCCGATGCAGCCCTGGTTGCACGACACGCACGGCCGCACGCGCGCCTCGTCGCCGCGGCGCACCTTCACCAGCCAGTCCGGGTCGGCGATCCACGTGCGTGCCATCGCCACGACGTCGGCCTTCCCCTCGGCGAGCACGCGCTCGGCCTCCTCGGGCGTGCGGATGCGACCCGCAACCACGATCGGAACGCCCAGCGCGGCCTTCAGCACGGCCGCCGCCTCCACCGCATTGCCCCGCGGCACTGCCATCGGCGGGATGATCTGGTCGAACGAGTAGTGCGAGCCGACCGTCACGCTCACCCAGTCGAGCAGCCCGCGCGCAGCCAGCGGGGCCATCACCTGCACGGCGTAGTCGGCGTCGTAGTGGGACGGGTCGGCGGGGATCAACCAGCCGGCC
>CANNRA010000160.1 GCA_947507735.1 Actinomycetota bacterium | reverse complement strand
TCCCCGCTTCGACGCGAGCGCCGCCGCCGGCGCCGCGCTGCGCGCGCTCGCGTTCCCCGAGGCAGATGCCACCGCTGCCGAGCCCGCCGCATGACGCAGCAGTCCACCGCCGCCGCGAGCGGCGGCCCCGCGGTGTCGATCGTCATCCCGACGTTCAACCGCCTCGACCTGACCCGCGCGTGCCTCGAGGGCCTGCGTTCCACCGCGCCCGACGCCGAGATCATCGTCGTCGACAACGGCTCGACCGACGGCACCCGCGAGTTCCTGCGCGCCGAGCAGAAGGCGCGCCGCCTCACCTGCCTGCTCAACGAGGAGAACATCGGCTTCGGCAAGGCGTGCAACCGCGCCGCCGCGCTCGCGACCGGCGCCAACGTGCTGCTGCTCAACAACGACATCGTCCCGAAGCCGGGCTGGCTCGAGGCGCTGCTGCGCGAGCTCGACGACCCCGAGGTAGGGATCGTCGGCAGCCGCCTGCTCTATCCGGACGGGCGCATCCAGCACGCCGGCGCCGACTTCACCGCGAGCGGCGAGACCGAGCACGTGCACCGCTTCGCCGCGGGCGACGACCCGGCCGTGACCGTCACGCGCGACTACCCGGTGGTCACCGGCGCCTCGCTGCTCGTGCGCGGCGAGCTGTGGGCGGCGCTCGGCGGCTTCGACGAGGGCTACTGGATGTACGTCGAGGACGTCGACCTGTGCATCCGCGCCTGGCAGCTCGGCTACCGCGTGCGCTACGCCGCCGACAGCGTGCTGATCCACCACGAGAGCGCATCCTCGCCCGACCACGACTGGCGCATCGCCCACCTGACGCAGAGCTGGCAGCGCTTCCACGAGCGCTGGCTCGGCCGGATGCCCGCCGGCGTCCTCGCGACCACCGCGCGCCCGGAGGGGATCGTGCGCCGCACCCGCTTCGTCGTCGCGGCGCGCGCCTCCGAGCTGGCGGCAAATCCGAGCCTGCTCGCCGCGTACGCCGCCACCTTCAACGGCCGCGACGAGGTGACCCTCGCCATCCTTGACGTGGCGCCGAAGAACTGCGTCTCGCCGGACCTGCTCGCGGCGGTGCGCGCCGCCGGCCTCGACGCCGAGGATGGGCCCGACCTGATGGCAGTTCCCGGCAGCACCGCGGTAGACGACCACCTTGCCGCCTGCGGGGCCGACGCCGTGCTCAGCGAGCAAGGCCTCGGTGCTGCGTTCGACCGGCTTCCTGCCTTCGGCGCCGCCGACAGCGCCGGCCTGCACGCATGCGCAGTGCAGGCAGCCCGCGCGACGCTCGCCACGCTGCACCGCCTCGGCGAGCTGCAGACCCCCGCAGCCTAGGCCGCAGCGCGCGAGGCAGCCACGGTGTTCACGGCCGAGGCGAACTCCTCGATCGTGAACGGCTTCTGCACGAACACCGAGCCGGGGAAGCGCTCGACCAGCGCATCGTCGTCGGCGTAGCCCGAGGTGAAGACGACGCCGAGCCACGGCGCGTCAGCGAGGAGCCGCTGCGCCAGCTCGGGGCCCTGCATCCCGGGCAGGGTGAGGTCGGTGACGAGGATGTCCACGATGCCGTGACCTGCGCTGGCGATCAGCAGCGCCTCGTCGGCGCTGCCCGCCTCGACCACGGCGTACCCCTCCTGCTCGAGCAGCTCCCGCTGGACGACACGCACGCAGCGCTCATCCTCGACCAG
The DNA here is from genome assembly GCA_947507735.1 of Actinomycetota bacterium. Taxonomy (GTDB): domain Bacteria; phylum Actinomycetota; class Thermoleophilia; order Gaiellales; family Gaiellaceae; genus CANFDS01. The sequence goes on along the minus strand of CANNRA010000160.1, from coordinate 3,833 downwards.
CAGCACCAGCGGGGCGCGGCGCGCGGACTCGGGCCTGCTGCGCTGCGGGAGGCGCACCGCCATGTCAGGCGATGATCGACTGGCGAAGGGCCATGGCCACGGCCTGCGTGCGCGTGTCGGCGTCGAGCTTCTCCATCGCCTTGCGGACGTGGGTGCGCACCGTCTCGGGCGAGATGAACAGGCTCTTGCCGATCTCCTCGTTGGAGTTCCCGTCGGAGAGCAGGCGCAGCACCTCGCGCTCGCGCTGGGTCAAGGTGGGGATGCGCGCGCCCGCCTGGCTGCGGGCGATCACGCCGGCCAGCACCGGATCGACGTAGAGGCCACCCGCAGCGACCGTCTCGACGGCGCGGATCAGGTCGTCAAGCGGCGCCTCCTTCAGCAGGTAGCCGCGCGCACCGGCGTCCAGCGACTCGGTCAGCAGGGCGCTCTCGCCGAAGGCGGTGTAGAGCAGGATGCCGGTGCCCGGGCTGCTGCGCTGCGCGCGACGGGTCACCTCGATGCCGTTGAGACGGGGCATGCGCAGGTCGATCAGCGCGACGGACGGCTTGTGCTGCGCGATCAGGGCCAGCGCCTCCTCGCCCTCGCGAGCGTGGCCAACCACCGCGACGCCATGCTCCTCGAGGATCGACACCACGGCCCTGGCCGTGGCGGGGTGATCGTCAGCGACGATGCAGGTCACCTGATGCTGCCCTTGCATTCCCACACGCTTCCCCCGATCCAACTCGTGAGCGCTACCGCCGCGGTTCTCGGCGCCGACCAGCTCGATCGGCCCGATGATGGCTTCGTCCACCCACCGCGGTGGATCGTCATTCCCCCTTGCAACCGAAACCATACCGGGAACTGTTCACAATGGTAAGCAGCATTGTCATCGCCCATCTCGACCTCGACGCGTTCTTCGCCGCGGTCGAGGAGCTGGAGCACCCCGAGCTGCGGGGAAAGCCGCTCGTGGTCGGTGGCGATCCGAAGGGGCGCGGCGTGGTCGCGACCGCCAACTACGCCGCCCGGCGCTTCGGCATCCGCTCGGCCATGAGCAGCGCCGAGGCGCTGCGGCGGTGCCCCGCTGTGGTCTTCGTTCCCCCTCACATGGCCCTCTACGTCGAGTATTCACGCGCGGTTTGGCGGACGGTGCGCGAGGTGGTGCCCGTCGTGGAACAGGTTGGAATCGACGAGGGGTACCTCGAGCTGACGAGCGTCGACCCCGATCCACGCAAGGCGCGCGCGCTCGCCGAGGCGGTGCAGGCGGCGGTACGGGCGTCGACCAGCCTCTCCTGCTCGCTCGGGGTGGCGAGCTGCAAGGTGGTGGCGAAAGTGGCCAGCGACCGGCGCAAGCCCGGCGGCCTGACCGTGGTGCCGCCCGGGAAGGAGGCGGCGTTCCTGGCACCGCTCGACGTGCGCGCGCTGCCGGGCATCGGGCCACGGGCAGAGGAGCGCCTGCTCGCATCAGGCATCACCACCGTCGGCGCGCTGGCGGCACTCGACGACGACGCCCTGCGCGGGCTGATTGGCGGCAAGGTCGGCGCGATGCTGCGCGACCGCGCCCGCGGCATCGACCCACGCCCGCTGGAGACGTCGGTGGAGCGCATCTCGATCGGCCACGAGGAGACCTTCGAGCGCGACATCACCGACCGCGCCGTGCTCTACGCCGAGCTCCGTCGCATGTCCGCGCGTGTCGCCGTGCGCCTCGCCACCCGTGGCGATGCCGCCCGCACCGTCACCACCAAGGTGCGCTACCCGGACTTCTCGATCCGCTCCCGCTCGGTCACGCTGCCCGCCGGCATCGACAGCGCCGACGAGATCGCCGAGCACGCCTGCAGCCTGCTCGACCGCGCCCTGGGCGACCGGCCCGGTGCGCTCCGGCTCGTCGGGGTGAGCGTCTCCAGTTTGGAGCCGTTCCGCCAGCTGCCGCTCGCCTGAGACACCCGCAGGTGCCCTCAGTAGGATCGGCACATGCCCCCCCTGCCTTCCTCCCTCGAGATCGCACAGGCGGCCCAGCTGCGTCCCATCGCCGACATCGCCCGGGAGCTCGGGCTCGGCGACGACGAGTGGGAGCCCTACGGACGCACCAAGGCCAAGATCAGCCTCTCGGTGCTCGACCGCCTGCGCGACCGCCCCGACGGCAAGCTCGTCTGCGTCACCGCCATCACGCCAACCAAGGCCGGTGAGGGGAAGACGACCACCTCGGTATCGCTGACGCAGGGCCTCGGCGCGATCGGCCGCAAGCCGGTGCTGTGCCTGCGCGAGGCGTCGCTCGGCCCGGTGTTCGGGGTCAAGGGCGGCGCGGCGGGCGGCGGCTACGCCCAGGTCGTGCCGATGGAGGATCTGAACCTCCACTTCACCGGCGACATCCACGCGATCACGGCGGCGAACAACCTGCTGGCGGCGATGATCGAGGCAAGCCTGCTGCACGGCAACGAGCTGGGCATCGACCCGTCCACCGTCACGTGGCGGCGCTGCATGGACATGAACGACCGCTCGCTGCGCCAGGTCGTGCTCGGCCTCGGCGGCAAGGTGAACGGCATCCCGCGCGAGTCCGGCTTCGACATCACGGCCGCCTCCGAGGTGATGGCGATCGTCGCGGTGGCGCGCGACCTGCAGGATCTGCGCCGCCGGCTCGGCGCGATCACGATCGGCGCCACCTACGCCGGCCTGCCCGTGACGGCCGAGCAGCTGCGCGGCGCCGGCTCGATGACGGTGCTGCTCAAGGAGGCGATCAAGCCGAACCTCGTGCAGACGCTCGAGGGCCAGCCCGCGATCCTGCACTGCGGCCCGTTCGCCAACATCGCCCACGGCAACAACTCGCTCGTCGCCGACCGGGTGTCGCTGAAGCTGGGCGAGGTGGTCATCACCGAGGGCGGCTTCGCCAGCGACCTGGGCATGGAGAAGTTCCTGAACATCGTCTGCCGCAACGGCAACCTGCGCCCGAGCGCGATCGTGCTGGTCGCGACGGCGCGCGCGCTCGAGCACCACGGCCTCGAGCCGGGCGGCGGTCCGGCGGCGATCGAGCGCGGTGCAGCGAACCTGGCGCGCCACATCGGCATCGTCAACAGCTTCGGCCTGAAGGCCGTCGTCGGGGTCAATCGCTTCCCCGGCGACAGCGACGAGGAGGTCGAGCTGGTCAAGTCGCTGGCGCTCAAGCACGGCGCCCACGCGGCCGAGCTGAACGAGGGCTTCGAGCGCGGCGGCGAGGGCGCGGCAGCGCTGGCCGAGGCCGTCATGTCGGCGTGCGAGGAGAAGTCGTCCTTCCACTTCACCTACGAGAGCGCCGACCCGATCGAGGAGAAGATCCGCAAGATCGCGACGACGGTGTACGGCGCCGATGGCGTCGCCTTCCTGCCGGCGGCGCAGGCGAAGCTGAAGGCGTTCGCCGAGGCCGGCTACGGCGAGTTCCCGATCTGCATGGCCAAGACGCACATGTCCCTCTCGGACGACCCGGCGAAGCTCTGCGCGCCCACCGGCTTCACCGTCACGGTGCGCGACATCCGCGCCTACACGGGCGCCGGCTGGCTCGTCGCGTTCTGCGGCGACATGCAGGCGATGCCCGGCCTCGGCAAGGAGCCGGCCGCCGTGCACATCGACATCGACGAGAGCGGCCGCACCGTGGGGCTCTTCTAGTGGCGCTGGACGAGCTGACGGTCGCCGACCTGCTGGCGCAGGTTGCAGCGGGCGGTCTCGGGCTGGCGGCAGGCAGCGGCTGTGCCGTGTCGGCCGCAACCGGAGCGGCGCTCGCCGAGGCGGCATGCCGCGTGTCGAGCGCGCGCTGGGCCGATGCCGAGGAGGCAGGCGACCGGCTTGCCGCGCTGCGCGCGGCGCTGCTCGCCCTGGCCGACGACGAC